>JAFVOP010000007.1 GCA_017505745.1 Clostridia bacterium | reverse complement strand
GCGTGGGGGAACTTCTTCCAAGAAGTTCCCCCACAAAAACATCATAATATTACAGCTCTTGCTCCTCAAAGGAAGGTTGTTCCTCAACGGCTTTTGCTTCCTCGGCAGCCTTCGCTTCCTCTTCTGCCTTTTGGGCAGCGGCACGTGCCTCGTTGTCGCGGCGGCTCTTTTCGGCCTTTTCGGCGGCAATGGCGTCAAGCTCTTCCTCGGTGGCCCCGTCCTTCATGGCGGCGGCAAACTGGTCGCCGTCCATGCTTTCGTGCTTGAGCAGATACTCTGCCACGAAATGAAGCTTGTCGATATGCTCAGCGAGGATCGTTTTGGCGTCGACGTAGCACTCGCCGATGATGCGCTGGATCTCGGCGTCGATTGCGGCGGCGGTCTGCTCGGAGTATTCCTTGCCCGAGGCGTAGTCGCGTCCGAGGAAGACCTCGGAATGCTCGGAACCGTACAGCACGGTACCCAGCTTTTCGCTCATACCGTAGCGCGTGACCATTCCGCGCGCCATTTTGGTGGCCTGCTGGATGTCACCTGAGGCACCCGTGGAGATATCGTCCATGATCAGCTCTTCGGCCACGCGTCCGCCCAGGCTCATGCGGATATCGTCCAGCATGTCGCCGCGCGTGGAATAGGAGACGTCCTGCTCGGGCACGCTCACCGTCACGCCGCCGGCTCTGCCTGCGGGGATGATGGTAATGTGCTTGACGGGGTCGGTGTGCTCACAATAGAAGGAGACCACCGCGTGACCCGCCTCGTGATAGGCCGTGAGCTTGTTTTCCTTTTCGGTGCGGATACGCGACTTCTTTTGCGGTCCGAGCAGAGCCTTCATAAAGGACTCCTCGATATCGTCCATACCGATCAGGGCTTTATTCTTCTTGGCGGCCAGAAGCGCCGCCTCATTGAGCAGGTTGGCAAGATCCGCACCTGTGAATCCCACTGTGGATTGCGCCACCTTGTGGAAATCGACCGAGCCTTCGAGCGGCTTGTTGCGCGCATGAACCTTCAGGATCTCTTCTCTTCCCTTCATATCGGGATAGTTGACGGTGATCTGACGGTCGAAGCGGCCGGGACGGAGCAGAGCGGGGTCAAGGATATCGGGGCGGTTGGTGGCCGCAATCACGATGATGCCGTCATGCGAGCCAAAGCCGTCCATTTCCACGAGCAGCTGGTTCAGGGTCTGCTCACGCTCGTCGTGTCCGCCGCCAAGGCCCGCGCCGCGGTGACGTCCCACGGCGTCGATCTCGTCGATAAAGACGATCGAAGCGGGCGACTTGCGCGCGTTTTCAAAGAGGTCACGCACACGCGACGCACCCACACCCACGTACATTTCCACAAAATCCGATCCCGAGATCGAATAGAACGGCACGCCTGCCTCGCCTGCCACAGCCTTGGCAAGCAGGGTCTTACCCGTACCGGGAGGGCCCATCAGCAGCACACCGTGCGGGATCTTTGCGCCAAGCTTGGTAAACTTCGCGGGATCCTTGAGGAACTCCACGATCTCCTCCAGCTCTTCCTTTTCCTCGTCGGCTCCCGCCACGTCGCGGAAGCGCACCTTGCTCTTCTCGTTGGCGTTGGGCGTTTTCACACGCGCCTTTCCGAAGGAATTCATCTTTCCTCCCGCACCGCTGATATGACGGAACGAGATCACGTAAAGCACCACAATCACAACCACCACCAAAATCAGGGGCAGCCAGCTCAGCCATGCCGCCGATTCGTTGGCGGGTTGAGGATCGAATTTCGTTACGTTTCCGGCCTCGATCTGGTCCTCGATCAGGGTCACCAAGCTGCCGTCGGTGATCACGTAGGCAGGGATCTTGCAGGAAATCTGCTTGATCTCCCCTGGGGTCTCCTCCACGGTCACGGTAATGATGCTCTTGGGCGTGATGGTCACCTCACGCACCTGTCCTTCGTTGAGATACCGCAAAATATCGTCGTAGGTGATCGCTTCTTTGCCGTCTCCGCCCCGGAAGAGCGCGGACAGCACCACAACGATCGCCACCAGTATCACAACGTAAAACAGGATCTCACTTAAAAAGCTGCGCTTTTTCATGTAATTCCTCCGTTTCGTTGCACAGTTGCAAATAAATTATTTTTCATTACCGACGGCTTCAATACACCGACGTAAGGGAGATTGCGGTATTTTTCCGCGTAATCCAGTCCATAGCCCACTACAAATTGATCGGGAATCTCCATTCCCACGTAGTCGGCGTTGAGATCCACCTGTCTGCGCTCGGGCTTGTCAAGCAACGTACAGCAGCGCACGCTATGCGCCCCGCGGCCCTGCAGAAGCTGTCCCAGCTTTTGCAGCGTTCTGCCGCTGTCAATGATATCCTCGATGATGATCACGTCGGTATTCTTGACGTCACGCTTCAGATCCAGATGGACCTGAATAAAGCCCGAGGTCTCGGTATTCGCTCCGTAGGACGAGACCTTCATGAAGTCGATCTCACATTTGAACGGAATCCGCCGCATCAGGTCGGTGGCAAAAAAGACCGAGCCCTTGAGAACGGTTACAAGAACCAGATCGTGTTCCGAGTTTTCGTAGTCACGCGTGATCTGCGCGGCCAGACGGTCACAGATCTCACCCAGCGTTTTCTCGTCGGCCAATACGCACTCAATATCCTGCTCAAAATGATACATAATCAGAATCCTTCTCTTTCTTTCGTTTCACAGTCCGGAAGCAGTACCGTCACGGCAAAGCCTTCCCCCAATGGAGAAATTCCGTCGCGGCATCCCACAAAAGGGGCCCATACGATACCCTCACCGTCACACAGAAGCGGCAGAGCATCGCGCCAGCGGGCGGGAACCTTGGCCGCATTGTAAAGCCTGCGCAGCTGCTTATGCATGCCGCCCTGCAGGATGCGGTCTCCCTCGCGGCGGGACCGCCAATAACAGTCTTTTTTTATTATAGCAAACTGCGCCGTTGCAATTATACCGCTCTGTGTAGATAAATTGTGAATTTTTCTACCGTTTTTGCATTTTTTCACCAAAATGCGGATCCCGCTTGCAGGAAGAAGCGTTTCTCCCTCTGCAAAAGCGAGACAAAAGGGCGCCGCATCAGCCTCGGCAGATCGCTCGATCCGCAAGCATCCAAACTCGCGCACAGCGAAACAGCCGTTGGGAAGCGCTACGCGGGTACCGCTCTCACTCTCGCGAAAAAGCAACGCGCAGAGGGCGTTCACGTGCGCACGGGAAAGCTCGCCCTCTCCCACGCGGAAAAACCAAAGACGCAGAACGCGTCGAAGCACCGACGGATCCTGTGCGCGGAGGCGATCTACCTGCAAGCCCTGCGGCGAATGCGCCTCCATGAGTGCCTCCTCCGCCACGCGGGTCAGGTAAGCCTCGTCCTCGCAAAGCTCCTCGCTCATGGCAACCGCCCGCGGCCCCACGCCCTCAAACAGGCTCTCCAAAACGGGCAGGATCTCGGCGCGGATGCGATTGCGCGCGTAAGTGGGATCGGCGTTGGTGGAGTCGGTGACGTATTCCAGTCCCTTCTCCTCGCAATAGGTCAAAATCTCGCGGCGCGTACAGTGTAGCAACGGACGCACCAGGTAGCCCCCCGCAAACGCGCGGCTCGGTGCAATACCGCAAAGCCCCGCCAGCCCGGCTCCACGTGACAGGCGAAACAAAAGCGTTTCCAAATGGTCGTCGGCGTGGTGCGCGGTGACCAGGATCGGGATCTGCCGCTCACGCATCAAGGCTTCAAAATAGGAATACCGCACACTGCGGGCCTCTTCCTCAAGGCCCCTTCCGCTTACCTTGGCAAGCGCAGGAACGTCGGCATGTAAGACGCAAAGCTCATAACCGTACTTCGCCGCCAGCTCCCGACAAAAAATCTCGTCGCGCGCGGCCTCGTCCCCACGAATGCCGTGGTTGACGTGCGCCAGCAAAAGACGGAAGCCGTCGGCTTTGGCCGATGCATGCAGCAGATCGAGCAATACGCGGGAATCGGCACCGCCCGAAAGCGCCAACAGGACCGCCGACTCCTTGGGAAGCCCCGCAAGCTTCCATGGAACCGCGTAAGCGGCACAAGGCGCAAGGTTTAATCTTGACATCAGTTTGCTTCCTGTTCCTTGTCAATGGTAATGAATTTGGTAAACGCGCCGTTCCAGCCCATGCTTACGGTGCCTGTGGAGCCGTGGCGGTTTTTGGCAATGATGACCTCGGCAACGCTGGTATCCTGCATTGCGGCGTCATCGGTTTTATAGTATTCACTGCGGTAGAGGAAAATAACCGTATCGGCATCCTGCTCGATCGCACCCGAGTCACGAAGATCGGAAAGCATCGGCTTTTTGTCGGTTCTCGATTCGGGTCCGCGCGAAAGCTGAGCGCAGCAGATCACGGGAACCATCAGTTCCTTTGCCATGATCTTGAGCGAGCGCGAGATCTCGGAAACCTCCTGCACGCGGTTGTCCTTGTGTCCGTCGCCCTGCATCAGTCCCAGATAGTCGATCACCACCAACCCCAAATTCTGCACGCGGCGCAGCTTCGCCTTCATGGCGGTCACCGTCATGCCCGAGGTATCGTCGATGAGGATGTCACATCCCGCAAGCTCGCCCGCGGCCAGTGCCAGATGCTCCCAATCGTCGGCGCTCAGCTCGCCCGTACGGAGCGAATAGCTGTTGACAAGCGCCTCGCTGGAAAGCACGCGGTTCACCAGCTGCTCGGCGGACATTTCGAGCGAAAAGATGCAAACCTTTTTCTTGGTCTGCTTGGCCACGTTGGTGGCAATGTTGAGCGCAAACGAGGTCTTTCCCATACCGGGTCGCGCGCCAACCAGCACCAGGTCGCTCTTTCCCATGCCCGCAAGCACGCGGTCGAGCGCCGAAAATCCGGTTTGGGTCCCTTGGGTGGCCTCTCGGTTGGTGGTAAGATCGTGCAGATGGGTGTAGACCGACCCAAGCACCTCCTTGATGTGACGGAAGTTCTTGGTGTCTCTGCCCTGCGCGATGCTGAAGATCAGGTTTTCGGCGTGATCGAGGATATTGGTGACCGATTCCTGCTCGGAATAGGCCGCCTCGGAGATCTCGCCGCAGGCGTTGATCAGCTGGCGAAGCACGCTTTTCTCCTTGACGATACGCGCGTAGTCCTTGACGTTGAGCGCGTCGGGCACCGCCTCGGTGAGCGTACGGATGTAATCCTCGCCGCCCGATTTGTCGTAGATGCCCTTCACCACCAGCATATCGATCAGCGTCACCACGTCAATCTCGCTATTGGCCAGAAAAAGCTCATGCATGGCCAGGTAGATCTGCTTATGCTCCGAGAGATAGAAGTCCTCGGAATCAAGCAGATCGGCCACCTCATTGAGTGCCGCCGGATCGATAAGCACCGCGCCGAGCAACGATTGCTCCGCGGGCATCGAAAACGGCATTTTTCGAATCAATTCGTCCTGCATAGCTTATTTCTCACAAACGAGAACGTAGATCTTTCCCGATACCTCGGTATAGAGCTTGACGTCGATCTCGTATTTTCCGTAGGCGCGGATGGGATCGTTCATCACGATCTTGCGCTTGTCGATTACAATGCCGTGGTCGGCTTGCAGGCGCTCCACGATGTCCTTGGAGGTCACCGAGCCGTAAAGTCGGCCGTCACCGCCCGAGGACGCAGGGATCTTGACCTGCAGAGTTTTGAGCTTCTCGGCCAGCGCCTGTGCTTCCTTCTTTTCGGTTTCGATGCGGTAAAGTCTTGCCGCCTCCTTCACCTTGACGTCATTGAGCGATTGCGCATCGGCCACCTTTGCCAGCTTGCGCGGGATCAAAAAGTTTTTCCCGTATCCGTCGGATACCTCGATCACGTCATTCTTTTTTCCCTGACCCTTTACGTCAGCAAGTAAAATCACTTTCATAGCTTTATTGTCTCCGTTTTTTGATAAAATATTTCGATGGATGGGAGAAGTGGCACGCCCTCAGCGGCGGCCGCCCTTATCCTCCTCGTATTCGTTGTCCAGATAGTCGTCGAGCACGGTTTTGAGCTGCATGCAGGCCGCCTCCAGCGTGGTGTGTGTGAGCCGCGCACCCGCCATATCGTAGTGCCCGCCGCCGCCCAGGCGTTTCATGATGATTTGTACGTTGATCTTATCGTGCGAGCGCGCCGAGATCGTAACCGTACTGTCGGCGCGAAGCAGTGCAAAGGAGGCCTCGATACCGTCAATGGTCATCAGCTTGTCCGCCGCCTTGGCAACCGCGATGTTATCCTCCTCGGTGGCCGCGTGGTCCACGCTGAGCCAGGTCAGTGCAATGCGGTCACGATAGGTACGGGTACGGCTATCGATGTCGCAGGCCGTAAAGAGATTGGACATGGATTCGGTAAAGAAGGCACGGATGGCGTTGGCATGCGCGCCGCGGTTATACAGGTACTGCACGGCCGCAAAGGTTTGCATGCCCGCTCCTTGGGTGAAGTTCTTGGTATCAAGCATCAAACCTGCCAGCATCAGGTTTGCCTCCTCCTTGAGCAGCTCGTTGCGGTACGGACTGAACTCCAGCATCTCGCTGACCAGCTCGCTCGCGGCCGCCACCGCGGGACGGATGTAGGTCATCAGCGGCTTGAACTCGTACAGCTGATCCTGCCGGCGGTGATGGTCGATGATCACCACGTTCTTGACACATTTGAGCAGACGCGGCGTTTCGGTATTGAAAACGTTGTTGACGTCACTCATGATCAAAAGAGTATCGGAGCGCACCGCGTCGAGTGCGGTATCACCGCTGATAAACATCGAGCGGTATTCGGGGATCCCTGCCAACAGATCGTAGCAGATGCGGAAATTGACATGCTCCCGATTGGTGACAATGCGGATCTTTGCAGCATCTCCGCCGCGCGCGCAAATGGCAAGACGGGCCAGACCCACGCAGGAGCCGATCGAATCGTAGTCGGGCGCGCGGTGCCCCATGATCAGAATATTCCCCGCCTCCCGCATCAGTCGGCACAGGTGAGTGGAGTTGACGCGCGAGGTGATGGTGGTGGAGCCGTACATGGTATTCACGCGGCCGCCGTAAGGCGTAACCGATTTGCCGTCGTTGACCGCCACCTGGTCGCCGCCCTTCTGGAGTGCAATGTCCAGCGCATCGCTCGCAGCGCGCTCCTTATCCTCAAAGCTTCCGTCGATGGCTCCCACACCGATCGAAACGGTGACGGGAAAGCTGTTGTCCCCCAGCTGAATACTGCGGATGGTATCCAAGATTCGGAATTTGTTTTTGATGCACTTGTCCAGCGCGGCGCGGTTGCATATCAGAATATACTTTTCGCGTTCATATTCGCGAAGCATGCCGCCAAAGCTTGCCGCCCACTCCTTGAGCTTGGTCTCGATCTCGTTCACCGCCGTTCGGTAGCTGACACGGATGTACTGCGCAAGCTCCTGCAGGCTGTCGATCACGATATACGCCACCACGGGCTCCTCTTCATATTTCTTGCGGATCAGAGCCTGATGCTCGGTGATGTCCACAAAGACCACAAAATAGTAGTCCTTTCCCCGCGAGCGCATGGTGTAGCAGCGCAGGCCATATTGCTTGCCGTCGATCTCGGTGATCATCGGCTTGGTGTTGTCGATCGGAACACCGTCCTCGGTCACGGAGATGTCCTTCACGGGCGCTCCGTTTTGCGCATAAGCTACGATATCCGCCACGGGAACACTGCAAAATTGGCTCAGAGGTACGTTGCACAACGGTGAGCGGTATTGCAGGATGTCCTGCAAAGCGCCGTTGACGATCTTTACCGTTCCCTCCTCGTCCATGATTGCGTAAGGGATCTCCACCACGTAGTGGAACATATCGCTTACCTCAGTGGCCATCCGCTCAGCGGCATCGATGGCAAGCGTGATACGACGGTAGCGCGCCAGATATGGGATCAATACCCCGCAAACCGTAAGCAGATACACCCCAAGGAGCGCCAGTCCGTAAAGCGGGAGCTTTTCCGTGGGAAGCAGCAACGAAAACAGGATAAAAGCCGCCAGCATCACGGCTCCCGCAATCGCCGCCACAAGCAAGGGAGGTCTGAGATCGGTGCGGAGCACCGTTTTTTTCTGTTTCAACATAGGTCGGGTCTCCTTTTCAAAGTATAGAAGGATGGAGTTATGTTTCGCCGTTGGAATCGTTTCCGTCGTCCTTTTCGCGGTCGACCATTTTTTTGATCATCCACAGATGCAATGCGCCCGAAATATCAGAATACGCGCCCCACATGGCAAGCACGTAGAGAACGCCGCCGGGGTAGCAAAAGAGCATCGACGCGGCAAACAGGATCAGCAACACTCGCATCGCGCCGTGTGCATTGGCAATCAGTGCAGTCAGACGGATCACCCCCAGCACACAAAGCCCGGGCATGAGAATCAGGCACAGGTTTTGCACCACCGCCGCCGCGAGCGAGCTTGGCGAAAGGAGCAGAAGCAGCAGGAAGGAAACCGAATAAAGCGCCGCCGCAGGAATGCTGACGGTAAATACTCTTGCCGCGCGCGTGACCGCAGCCTGCAGCCCCGTTGCGTGATAGGTAGCATTCAGAAGCGCTTGCGCTCCATAGCCCAGGATCGCGCAAAGCACTAAGAGCAGTCCGGGAAGCAGGTGGAACACCTGACGCATAAGATCCTTCAACGCCGCATCGGAAAAAAGCTCGTTGATCTGCGCCTGCAACGTCTCGGGGATCTCCTCGCCCACCGATGTCAGCGTGGCAAGAAGGGTCTCTCTTTGTTCGGTTAAAAAGCCGAGAAACCGCGCTTCCAGTTCGGTTACGGCTTGCCCGATCGCCTCTGCGCTCAGATCTCCGTAAAAGGAAACGGTCAGATACGCGCACAAAAGCAGAAGGGATACGAGAAAGCCGCCCGCCGCAAAGCAGATAGCGCTTGTGCGATGCCGACCGGTGAGCGTAGCAAAGGCAAGCAACGCCGATGCAGGCAAAAAGGAAAGACTGAGCAGTGCCTCCATGGGTTCCACCAGAATCAGTGCCGCCACAGCCGCAGCCGCCAATGCAGGAAGAACCGCCAGATACCAACGGCGCAGCACCGTAAACAAATACGTACAGGAGGTCGTCCCCAGCACCAACGAAAGAAAGATCGATGCGCTTCCGCACCCGGCTCCAAAGGGAGTAGCCAGCATGCCCACAAAAAACGTGGAAACCACCATAAGGATCAAGGCGGACGGTGTATGCACCATCCACGCAAACAGAGCAAACAGCACGGCCAGGCATACAAAGGATATGCGCTCTGCGCCGCCGAGCGGGATCGCCAAGGCTGAGAGAAAACAGATCGCCACGATCAGCGCGGTCGCGCGCGCAGATACCTTGGGCAGCTCCTCACGTTTGGACCATACGTTTTCGGTTTCTTGCGGTTGTCTGGATTCGGAGCTCATGGCGGCACCTCCTTTTCTTGCATAAATACCCTATTATAATCATTATAACAGTATACCATATTTTTTTGCGTTTGTAAACACTTCTTTATTATATTTCATAATTTTTTTACGAGGCCAACACACCGCCGTCACGGAGTGGAAGGAGCAATCTTCCGGTTCACGGCAGAAAAGAAAAATATCCCCCAAAAAATGCCGTATCTATTGACAGAATCCCGATCCCAATGTATAATTTTAGTAAGCTTACGAAAAGAAAGCTTGCGAAAAGTAAGCTTACTACCTATACTGTCGCAACAAAAAGCGAAATCAAGCCTTGTCCAAAAGGAGGTATTCCAATGAAACGTATCCACACCATCCTACGCTTGTCGGGACTGCTTCTTGCCCTGGCGATCCTGCTGTCGGTGTTTGCCGCTTGTGCCAACCCCTCCGATTCATCGGTTGATCCTTATGACACCGAGGACCGCTATGACGGGACCGCCGACGGCGAAAAAAAACCGAGCGGATCTCTGATCACCACCATCCCCGAGGGACTCACGGGAACCGACGTTGCCAAATTGCTACTGGCAGACCAACGCCTCTCTACGCATCTGGTAAATACCGAGGACGACATCTTTGAAAACGGAGCAGAGACCTACCTTCAGCTTGCAGACATGACGCGCGAGAGCATCCGCACGGCAAAAACACAGGAGCTGACGGTGCGCAGATCGCGGGAGCTTTCTTCCACGATCCACACGCAGATCGCCGAGTTCTGTCGCTCCTACGAGCTGTTCCGGGAAACCGCCAATCGGATCATTTCCAATGCCGAGAGCGGCGCGGAGATGATCAACTACGTCAAAAAATACGTGCGCGTGGTGGACGCTTGGGTAACCGGCTACGGCGGCTCGACCGATGCGCTGTATCTTCATGTGGAGGAAAATTCCGAAACGGTCTATCAGCTTTCAGATTCCTGTCTGCGCATCTGTCACCGCTATAAAAATGAGAGGGGGCAGGATGTTTACGAGCTTTACGAGCAATATATGAAAGGGATCCCGATACACGCTGTCCGCTCTACGTATATCAGCGGCGAGCGATACGAGCTGACCACCGAGATGGAAAATGGCAGATACGATACGATGGTAGCCGAAAACACCAAGGGATATTGGGAGGTCTTTACCAACAGTTCCACCGTGGACGAGATCAACTTTCCCGGCGAGATTTTGCACGGCCCGCAGTTCTTTGTTCTCAAGGACGATATCTGTTATTCCTTCTATCATCTGTACCGCTACGGCGGCAAGCAGATCACACTGGTGAATGAGGCGCGCACCGCGGACATTCTTGCAGAGGAGATCTCCGACGGACGGGTTTCGTATACCCTTTATCCCGGCACGTTTGAAGGCGTGGAAAGCGTCACGGTGCAGAATGATGGCGGAATAGGCACAGTAGAGCTCAAAAACGGAACGGTCCTCAGCGAAGGGACCGCCTACAGGGAAGGCGCGTTGCTCAACGAGCCGGGAAGGAGCGATCTCCTCGTCAGCCATATCCGCGCGGGCGAAACGGCCTGGGGAGTGGAGCTGGTTTTGGGCATCGATATCCACGCCGAGAGCGTTTCACAGGCGCGTGCGATCCTCAAGCGCCAGCTGGAAGCATGGGGACTCACCAGTAAATACGGGGATCCGGACAAACTTTTCCTGGAGCTGGATCGCGCGGCAATGGAAAGCGAGAACATGATCCGATATCACAAGTGGAACGGCTATTCCAGCGCAGACGGAGAGA
Source organism: Clostridia bacterium (assembly GCA_017505745.1). GTDB lineage: Bacteria > Bacillota > Clostridia > Oscillospirales > CAG-272 > UMGS1865. The sequence goes on along the minus strand of JAFVOP010000007.1, from coordinate 15,171 downwards.
ATCTGACAAAAGCGCGGGAAGCCGAGCTCGCGCGCTTTGCCGCGATGGTTGCGATGTACGATGCGGTGAAGGATGCTCCAAAGATCCCGCTGACGGATAAGGAAGTTTTCGAGCTTGCGATCCAACTTCCCAAGGTAGAGGAAGCAATCTCCACGCAGGCGATTTTCTCCGATCAAACGGTCACGCTTGCCAATCTGGAGCTTGTGATCAAAGATACCCTCCTCCTGATCGAGGGCGAGCCTTACGCCGTATTCTTTGCGCTCAAGCCCGTAAATGGCGAGGGTCTGGTTCATGTGGCATACGAAATGCAAAACACGGTTGCTTATGCGGGCGAGGAAAGCTTTCGCGTAGCAAGCGGCGCGGTCTCGTTTGCGATTCCCACGGTAGCGGCAGGCACATATACCCTTGTCGCTTATATCGGAACGGCAGACGGCATTCGCACGTCGGACCATACTCCCGTTGTGTTTGACACGGTAACGGCAGCGCAAACGCGCGCGGAGGAGCTCCTGATCACCTACGAAAAGGCCGAGGATGGCACGCTTCGCGCAACCTTTGAAAAAGGCCCCGACGTTTACCTGTACATGGAAAAGACCGAGGCTCTCGGTTATGCCGCGCTTTACGAGCGGCTTGGCGAGGCACTCTTCCAATTCGGCTCCCCCGCCGATGCGCCCATTGAGCGGATGGGCGAGGACGGCACCTACTTCGCGCTTTCGGGCGAGGAGACCGTGATTGAGGAAGGACACTACCGCCTGGGCTATACGGTTTTCAACGGCGAATCGAGCCGGAGCGGATACGTGTATCTAACTTACGGTCTCAAGGATCCCGGTCTCGACGAAAAAACCGCAGAAAAAGGGTTGTGAAAAGAAAGGTTGGAAAATATGTCTCACATCAATAAAAAACGGGGCGCAACCAAGCTGGAGATCGTGCAAAAGGCGGCGCAGTCGTTTGTAGAAAACGGATACGCCAAAACCTCGTTGCCAAAGCTCTCGGCGGCTTTGGATATGAGCCTGGGAAATATCACGCATTATTTTCCCACAAAGGAGCATCTCTTCGCTTCCTTGGTGGACGAACTGTTCGATTTTCAAAATATCATCATGGAGCAGGCGGCAGAGGAAGGCAAAAGCTCGCTTCTGGCCTATTGCCTGGAGCTGACGGCCATGGCCGCGATCTGTGAGGAGGACGAGGTGGCACGCGATTTTTACGCGTCGGCGTATTCCTTACCGATCACGCTTGCCCGCGTTCGCGAGAACGACACGGAAAAGACCAAGCAGGTGTTCGGTTCCTTCTGTTCCGATTGGAGCGAAAAGCAATGGCAGGTGAGCGAGTATCTGGTGTCGGGCATCGAATTTGCCACGATCACCACGCGCGAGGAGGACATCCCGCTCCCCATGCAGATCGAATACGCGCTCAACACGATCCTTTCGATCTACGGCGTTCCCGAGGAGCTTCGGCGAAGCAAGATCGAAAAGGTGCTCGCCATGGACTATCGCGCGCTGGGGCGGCGCATCCTGCGGGAATTTCGGGAATATATCGAAAAGGTAAACACCGACAATCTCCGAAATGCTACCCGCGGCGGTTGAGTGCGATTTGCGAAAAAATGCTCCGCAAAAAAAGACCCCCGACAGATGCTTCCGTCTGTCGGGGGTGAATTGTTGGTGGTCGAAATGCCCTCCGGTAAAACCGGGGGATCCTTTCGATCACCAACAAGCTCGCAACGCTCACACAGTGAGCAGGAGAATAGAACCGGCGTGATACTCGGTTAAGAGGATCACGCCAACCCGTTCTCTGTTTTTTCCAAAAGGTGCGGCTATACGGGACGAATGATTTTCCGCGGGCATTTTTCGGCGCACTTACCGCAGCCGGTGCATTTGTCCTGATCGATGGAGGCGACGAAGTTTTCCACCTTGATCGCACCCTCGGGGCAATTCTTTTCGCACAGGCGGCAGGAAATACAGCCCAGGAGACACTGCTTGCGGGTGTCGATCCCCTTTTCGGCCGAACGGCAATGGACGGCGTATTTACTCGATACGGGGATGATGTAAATGATGTGCTTGGGGCAAACGCTCGCGCAGGCACCGCAGCCGATGCAGCGGTTGTCGTCGATCACGGCAATGCCGTTTTGGATATGGATAGCATGGTATTTGCAAACCTTTACACAGCTGCCCAGCCCCAGGCATCCGTACTTGCAGCCCTTTTCGCCGCCGCCCAGCTTTTCAGCGGCAATGCAGTCGATGGCGCCCTCATAGCGGAAACGATGCACCGCGGTGTCACAGTCCCCCGCGCACATGACGTGCGCGCGCATCGGGACCGGCTTTTTGACCTCCACACCCATGATCTCGCCGATGGCCGCCATACCCTCTGCCGAGCAGACCGTGCAGTCGTTGGGGGAGGCCTCGCCCTTCACGATCGCCTCCGCCATCGCCGCGCAGCCCGAGCGGCCGCAGCCGCCACAGTTCGCGCCCGGCAGATGGTCCAGCACCTTTGGGATCCGCTCGTCCACCTTTACGGCAAACGCGCGCGCGGCAATGGCCAACAGGACTCCGAACAGAAGTCCGAGCGCGGCAAAAATACCAACGGGGAGAAAAACTTCACTCCATTGCATAGAAATGATCCTCCTTTTGCAGTGCGGAAATCAAAGCTTGATTCCCGAGAAACAGGAAAACGCCATAGCCAGAAGTCCCGCGGTAATGAGCGTTAAGGGAAAGCCCTTGAACGCACGGGGGGGATTGGCAATGCGCAGTCTGGCGCGCACGCCGGCAAACACGGTAATGGCAAGGGTAAAGCCCAGCGCCGCCGAGAAGCCGAACACTGCCGCACCCAAAAGATCGTAGTCGTTTTGCACGATCAGGAGCGCCGAGCTGAGCACCGCGCAGTTGGTGGTGATCAGAGGCAGATAGATGCCGAGCGCACTGTAGAGCGTGGGAATAAACTTGCGCAAAAACATCTCGATGAATTGCACCAGGGCGGCGATCACCAGAATAAACGCCACCGTTTTGAGATATTCCAGCCCAAAGGGTTCAAGCAGGTATTCGTAGACCGCCCAGGTCACCATACCCGAGACCGTCATCACGAAGGTAACCGCCATGCCCATACCAAGCGCGGTATCGGGCTTGTCGGACACGCCCAGGAAGGGACAGCATCCGTAAAATTTTGAAAAGATGAAGTTTTCCACGAGGATCGCGGTAAACATCAGCGACAGTACCTGTCCAAAGCTCATACCTGCGCACCCTCCTTTTCTTCTTTCTGCTCCTGACTTACCGCCGGGGGCGTGATCTTGGCCACCGCGCGGCGGTGTGCCTCAATCTGCTTGTGACGGATGCGGTCCTCGGCCGTGTAGCGGATCTTTTGCACAACGGCAATGATCAGCCCCAGGGTGAGAAACGCGCCTGCAGGAAGCACGAAGACCGTCATTTCGGGATAGGACGCGGGAAGCACCGCGTATCCCAGCAGCGTGCCCGAGCCGAGCAGCTCACGCACCGTGGCCACCAGACACAGCGCAAAGGTGAATCCCAGTCCCATCGCCACGCCGTCCACCACCGAGGGCAGAGGCGGGTTCTTGGAGGCAAAGGCCTCGGCGCGCGCCAGAATGATGCAGTTGACCACGATCAGCGGGATAAAGAGTCCCAGCGCCTGGTAAAGCGAATAGAAATACGCGCGCATCAGAAGCTCCACCGCCGTGACGAATCCTGAAATGATCACGATGTAAGCGGCGATGCGCACCTGCTTGGGAATGAACTTCCGAAGCAGCGAGATAAACAGATTGGAGCAGATCAGTACGGCGGTTGCCGCAAGCCCCATGCCCACCGCGTTTTCGATCTTGGTGGTGGTGGCCAGCGTGGGACACATGCCCAAAAGCTGGATCAGAGAGGGGTTGTTGTCCAGAATCCCGTCCCGAAGCTGTTTGAGATAGGCGTTCACTCGGCCGCACCTCCTTTCGTTTGCAGGGCGCTCTCCAGCGCCGCGGTGGCAAGATTTACGCCGTCGGTCACGGCGCGCGAGCTGATCGTGGCGCCCGAAAGCGCGTCCACGTCCTCTCCCAGTGTGAGATTGCCTGTCAAGCCTTCAAATTGCGAGAGGAAGGAATCCTCCTTCACACGCTCGCCCAGTCCCGGGGTCTCGCTGTGCGCGATCACCTGCACGCCCAGGATCGAGCCCTCGGCCGTGTAGCCCACCATCAGCTCCAGGTCTCCCCCAAAGCCGGCGGTGATCACGTCCACGCAGTAGCCCACCGTCTCGCCGTTGCTGTCCACACGCCAGACCGTGGCGTTTTTCTCGGCCGAAAGCTCCTCGCACACGGGAGCTTCCAATCCGAACACCCGTCCGATGGCCTCGTTGCGGGTGGCCTGCTTGTTGCGCTCGTATTGGTCGTAGGTCAGGGTGTACACAAAGGACACCACCCCCGCCACCAGCGCGCAGATGAGCAGCAGTTTCAGCCCAACGGTCATCATCGAAAGCATTTGGTTTCGTTTGGTTGTTTCCATATTCCACCTCATCCTTTCTGCTGCTTCTCGCGGCGAGCCTTGCCGAAAATTCTGGGCTTGGTTGCCATATCCAAATACCATACCAGCGAATTCATGATCAGGATCGCGAAGGACACGCCCTCGTTGTATCCCGAGAAATAGCGTAAAAAGACCACCAGAGCGCCGCATCCCACGCCATAGATCAGGCGGCCGACGGAGGTGACGGGAGAGGTGACGTAGTCGGTTGCCATGAAGAAGGCCCCCAGCATCAGCCCACCGCTGCAAAGCGAGGTGAGCATAAAGGTGACGTTGTCGATGCCGCCCTGCGGGAACAGGAGCGTCAGAAGCGCAACGGTCCCCAGAAACGACACGGGGATCTGCCAGGAGATCACGCGGCGGACGAGCAGATACACGCCGCCGATGAGCAGCATCAGCACCGAGACCTCCCCGATACAGCCGCCCACGCGACCCAGAAAGAGCTCAAAGAGCGAGGCCTCGGGAAGCACGCCCTGTTTGAGCGCCACGAGCGGCGTGGCCGACGCCACGGCGTCCACCCCCGGCCCCACGCGGTCGTAGGCCGCGGGATACAGGCTCATCTGCCCTGCCCACGCCATCATCAGAAACACTCTGGCCGCCAGCGCGGGGTTCATGATATTTTTGCCCAGTCCGCCGAAAAGCTGCTTGACCACCACGATGGCAAACGCCGAGCCCACCACGGGCACGTAGAACGGAACGGCGGGGGAGAGATTGAGTCCGAGCAACAGTCCCGTCACCGCCGCCGAGCAATCGGCAACCGTAACGGTGCGGCGGAGCGCGATCTGCGTCAGCGCCTCAAATGCCACGCACGAGACCACGCAGGTCAGCACAACCAGGGCGGCGCGCAGACCAAACACGTAGATCCCCCAGATGGTGGCGGGCAGAAGCGCGATCAGCACGTCCTGCATCACCGACGCCGTGGTGATCTTTCTCCGCGCGTGCGGCGAGGGAGAAACGGTCAACAGATCGTGAGCCTTGACCGCAATGGGTTGTTTTGCATCCATAGGTAACATCCTTTCCAAAAATGCTGCGCGCGTCAGCGCTTTTTACGGAGCGCCTGCTTGGTGGTGCGGATATACTGCACGATCTGCACTCCCGCGGGACAGTTGTAGGCGCAGGTGCCGCACTCCACGCAGCTCATCACGCCCATCCGCTCGGCTTCCTCATATTTATGCTCGCGCGTGAACTGTGCCAGATAATTGGGCATCAGATGCATGGGGCAATGCGCCACGCACATGCCGCAGTGCAAGCACGCGCTGTATTCGGTGTTGATGCGGTCGTATTCCTCGGAAAAGGCCAGAAGCGCCGCGGTTCCCTTGGTCACGGGGGCGTGGAGATCCCATTGCGCCTGCCCCATCATAGGTCCGCCGCTCACCAGCTTTTTCAGCGGCTTGACATATCCGCCGCAAAACTCGATCAGCTCGGTATAGGAAACGCCGAGCGGCGCGCGGACGTTTTTGGGCTCCCTGATGCAGTCGCCCGCTACGGTCACGATGCGGCTCACCAGCGGCAGTCCCCGATAAAAGGCGCGCGAGATGGCCGAAGAGGTCTCGGCGTTGAGGATCACACAGCCCACGTCGGCGGGAAGCTTTCCAAACGGAACCTCCTTTTTGGTGAGCGAATAGATCAGCTGGCGCTCGTCGCCCTGCGGATATTTGGTCTTCATCACGCACACGCGCATGCGCTGATCTCCGCGCGCGGCGATCGCTCCTTGCAAAAGCTTGATGGCGTCGGGCTTGTTGTCCTCCACCGCCAGAATACCGGTTTGGGCTCCCACGGCGTGCATCACGATCTCCAAGCCCTCCACCACGGTCTCGCCGCGCTCCAGGAGCAGGCGGTGGTTGGCGGTGATGTAGGGCTCGCACTCGGCGCAGTTGACAATCACGGTGTGCACCTTTCCAATTGCGCTTTGGAGCTTGGCGTAGGTGGGAAAGGTGGCCCCGCCCAGGCCGCTGATGCCCGCGTTGCGCACGATTGAAACGATCTCCTCGGCCGTAGTTTCGGCCAGCGGCTTATGCCAAGGCTTGACCGATTCGCAAAAGGCGTGCCTGCCGTCGTTTTCGATCACAATATCCTGCACCAAAAAGCCTTGCACGGTGTCGCGCTTGCGGATCTCCTTCACGGTGCCCGAAATGCTGGCGTGCACGGGGCAGCCCAAGCCCTCGGTCACCTCCCCAATCACCTGCCCAACCAGAACCGTGTCCCCCACGGCAACGGTGGGCGTGGCATGCGCGCCGATGTGCTGGGAGAGCGGAATGGCCACGGTTTTGGGGTCGGGGAGCCGCACGGTGGCAAGCGATGCGGTATCCTTATGTTCCCGGAGGTGCGTGCCTCCTCGAAAGGTAAATTTCACGTTGTTGGCAGTCCTTTCTGTCAAGTGTTCCGTCCGCAAACGGGACGGTCCGTGATTTTATTATAATACAATCCACCATTTTTGTCAATGCTTTCTTACTATATTATATATCGTTATTTTTTTGACATTCTTGGGATAAAAAAGCAGGGTAAAAATCTCGGTATTACATTGACAAAGCCGCAAAAATATGCTATAATGTGGATTGACGGACAACCCCGTTCAATCACTTGAAAGAAGGAGAAAAACAACTATGAAAACCATGAAAAAAGTGCTCGTATTTCTACTGGCTTCTCTGCTTTTGCTCTCTTTGGTAAGCTGCGGCGATAAGTCCGGAAGCATCAAGAAGGCATTTGAAAAGGCCGATTACGAGGTGGCAAGCCTCTCCGGCGACGACAAGGACGCCCAGGGCGTGATCGCTCTGCTGGGTCTGAACGAGGAGCAGAAGGAAGACATTGCAAAGTATGAGATCATCCTCTGCAACGAAAAGGAAGAGGCAAGCACCGCAGGCGGTCTTGGCGGGTTCCTGGAAAACATCGGCGGAGCCATCGACGGCGCGCTTCCCGACGCTGTGATCATCAAGTTCCCCTCGGCCTCCGATCTTAAGGACTTCCTCACCGTAGAGGACAAGGACGGCAACAAGAACACCGCTCTGTTTGACAAAGCAAATGACAACGGCCTGATCAACGGCAACTGCTACCTGATCATCGGCGGCTCGGCAGAAAAGGACATCTTCAACTAATCTCCGGAAATACCGAGCTACACAACAACCGCCTCCCGTGCAATGCACGGGAGGCGGTTTTCTGTTCTCTCCCCCTGTAGGGCGAACATTGCGCATAGAGGGGCTCTCCTCCACCGCTCTCGCGGTCTAATTTGCAAAACCCCTCCACCGCCAAGGGCGGTCCAATTTGCTTGCAAATTTTCTCCCACTTAGCAGGGGAGGCGAGCTGAAAATGCGCTTTTTGACACGGAGGCGCGTGCGGTACAGATCGGTTGAAACGGGCGCACACTGTGCGCCCCTACAGGTTGGAGCGAACATTGTGCATAGAGGGGCTCTCCTCATCCACCACTCCGTGGTCCCCCTTCCCCGCTGGGGAAGGCAAACGTACTCCGCACTTCACCTTTTTTAGTGTTGATGCTTTTTTAGATAAACGTTGGTTTTTTGTATGCCTCCCCTGCTATGCCTCCCCTGCTAAGGGGAGGGGGACCGCTTGCGGTGGAGGGGTTTTGCAAATTGGACCGCCCATGGCGGTGGAGGGGTTTGTCCACCAACCCCGCACAAAAAGAGGGGCAAGCCCCTACCGCAAAAAAGGGCAGAAAACAAAAAGAGGGGCAAGCCGCAATGCGGCTTGCCCCTTTGGGGATTCCCGGGCAATTAGCCCATGTTGTGCTCCTGGTCCTTGTCGTTCTCAGAAAGATCGTAAGTAGAGGATGTGCGGATGATATCCTCATCTGCAAGTGCTACATAAAGCACTTCGGGAGAAACATAATTCTTTTTCATTGCTTTCATCTCCTCTCAAAATCAAGTAGTGGGAAGCTCGTAGTCGCCCTTGTACGTAGCCAACAGCTCGTTGTAATCCGAGTAGTCTACATCTTCGTTAGCGGCATCGTCAGCCATTGCAGAAGCTGCAATGTACTGAAGGCTTCTTGCGGAGCCTGCCTCGGTGTAAATGGTGTAGGTAACTGCGCTTACGCCTTCACCCTTGGTCAGGGTAATAAAGCCGCCGCAGTTATACTCGGTTGCGTAATTGGTGATGCCAATCGCAGCTGCGGAATAGGTGCCGTCTGCCTTGAGGTAGTTGGCAGCATAAGCCACTTTCTGAGAAGAAGCAGATGCCAGATCCTTGTAGTTGGTTTCTGCAACAGCCTCAGCGGTGGACATCTTGGAGCCAAGCTCTACGGTAAAGCCGGCAGCAACCAGCTTATCCAGGAGCGCCTTGTTGGAAGCGATGTCATAGCGGATACCGCCGTTTGCGGCAGAGTTTGCCAAACGGATGCGTGCGCCTTCCAGTACGCGGAGAAGGGCGCTGCTAACTACTACACTGGTGGTCTGATTGTTGGCATCGGTCATGTCAACCAGATTGTTGGCTGTACCGGACACAACCATTTTGGGTGTATTATCTTCGGTGGCAACCTTTGTTTCGCCCGTGGTTTCAACAGTCCAACCGGATCTGGAACCAAAGTTTACACAGTTATCAACAGTTGTGGTACCGGCACCGTAGCAAACAATTGTAGCAGCTTGGAAAACCTGGGGAGTGCTGTGTCCTGCCACAGTAGCTGCCTCAGCCGAGTTGTCAACATCACCAAAGTTGATGCAATTATCAACATCCAGGGTACCGCTTGCAAAATGGGCTACAATTCCGGCAGCGCGTTGTGCGGAAGAAGTAATATCACCTGCATTCACACACCCGTCAATAGTGTATTTAGCCTGTGTGCTACCGGGATTGTTTGCAAGAATTCCTGCCGTTGAGCTCGAACCGGTAAGATCACCCACGTTGACGCAGTTCTTAAAGGTTCTGGTTGGTGTGTAAGTCTTACCTGAAGTAACTGCACCAGCCGCCATAATGCCGCCTACAACGCCGCCGGTAATATTAGCAGCGTTTACACAATTGGTAAAGGTAACGATTTGATCATCCTTCGCCTCGAGCAAAAATCCGGCAGCTCTTCCCGCACCGGTATTAATGTTACCGCTAGTCGTGCAGTTCGTAAAGGACAAGGTTCCTGCTTTGGTGGATCTTGCAGCACCAACAAAACCACTGGCGCCAATACCCTTTTCACTATTAACCGTCAAATCACTGGAACAGTTCAAAAAGCTGATTGCACCGGATTGAGCAGCATCAAGCAATCCAATATACGAACCAAAGTTCATAGATTTCGTCATCTTGGAATTGGTAAACTCAGCCTCGATACGAACGTTTTCGAAGAAGCCGTTCTCAGCGCTTGCACCGCCATTAGGGCCTTTGTAAGAAACGATACCGGCCTGACAAGACGCAACAGTGTTGTCATTCGCCTCAATATTTAACCCCGTCAGCGTAATGTTTTTCCATTTGCCAACAAAGGTGGTGAAGAAAACAGCTGCTCCGTCATTATCTTTTTCTTCCTCTTCTACAGTTCTCGTACTGTGAGTGAATTTGATGGTAATGTCGGAGAAGTCGATCTCATAACCATTGCCATCCCACTCAGCTCTAAACGTACCGGGTTGCAGGATACCCGCCTGACCGGTTAGGTTCAAAACTCCGTCTACGATTTTGGTACCATAGTTCGTGGGAACCTTGATGTCCTTCGTCAAACGGGCTTTCTGATCTGCAGTTTTGATCGCAAGCAACTCTTCAAAGGTTGATACAAGAGTATAACCGTCATCATCGGTTTCAGCCGCTACTGCAGGCAAACAGAGCATCGACAACACCATAGCAACAGTTAAAAGAATTGATAAAAACTTTTTCATGTGTCTTTTTTTCCTTTCAATAAAGTAAATTTTTGGAGTGTTTTCACACATGGGGGAACGCGATTGGGTCGTGCGGGTTGGTTCTCTCCCGGCCGCCGGTCCGCAAGCTTGCCTGCAACAGGCCAAGGCCTGTTCTTGCGGGGCGATGGTTGGGGTTTGAGCCCTTTTTCTGCTTTTTTCGTCCTTTTTGCATTTCCTTGTTCAGGTTGCACAAAAACAGACGGCTTGTTTTAGAAAAAGAGTACAACTCGCCCCATACCCAGACGATATCCGCCTACATTATGCCATATTTACCCTATGAATGCAATATATTTTTTTAAAATAATCATACAGTTTTTTATAATTTTAAGAAAAGGCCTTGCGTTTATAAAAAGCCCTGCACGGGCCATGTATTTCGGCGAAGAGAATGCGCGTCTCGAATGGTAACAACATTGCGCATGGGGCTCTCCTCATCCACCGCTCTCGCGGTCTAATTTGCAAAACCCCTCCACCGCCATGGGCGGTCCAATTTGCTTGCAAATTTTCTCCCACTTAGCAGGAGAGGCAAACGGGAAGATGCGCTATCATATGCCACATGAAAGTAACATTCCTACACCCCCGCGAGATCCGACCTCCAAAGGAGGTCGCCCTACGGGTTTCGGCTACTCCGCTGTTGCTGAGCAAAGCCTATCGCATCATCAAATCCTGCGCGGAGCTTCACGCTCAAGATGACGCGGGGGCGGTGCGCGAAGGGGCTCTCCTTCCGTCTCGCGGTCTAATTTGCAAAACCCCTCCACCGCCATGGGCGGTCCAATTTGCTTGCAAATTTTCTCCCACTTAGCAGGAGAGGCAAGCAAAAGTCCAACGATCATCCGAAAAAGCATCAACAATGAAAAAATGAAGCGTGAAGTGCGTTTGCCTTCCCCAGCGGAGGAGGCAAACGGGAAGATGCGCTATCATATGCCACATGACATATAAAGCGCACGAAAGTAGCCAATTTCGCAATAAAAATGTGTGGAATGTTCTTGAAGAGGAGGGGGCTAGGGGGAGGGGAGACTTCTTTCAAGAAGTCTCCCCTCCCCCGCAAAAATACAATACGTCTCTTCTATCAATACATACCGCCGCCCATGCCGCCCATGCCTGCGGCAGGAGCTGCTGCGGGTGCTTCTTCCTTCTTGTCGGCAACCACGGATTCGGTGGTGAGAATGACCGACGCAATGGAAGCGGCGTTCTGGAGCGCGGAGCGGGTCACCTTGGTGGGATCCACAATGCCGGCTGCCATCATGTCGCAGTAAACCTCGTTGTAGGCGTCAAAGCCGTAGCCAACCTTTTCGGAGGTGAGGATCTTGTCAACCACTACGCCGCCGTCATAGCCCGCGTTGGTTGCGATCTGACGAACCGGCTCCTCCAGTGCCTTGAGCACGATCTTTACACCGGTCTTTTCGTCGCCGTCCACAGCGTCCACCAGCTTTGCAACCGTGGGAATGACGTTGAGGTAAGCGGTTCCGCCGCCGGCCACAATGCCCTCTTCCACAGCCGCCTTGGTTGCGTTGAGCGCGTCCTCAATGCGGAGCTTCTTTTCCTTCATTTCGGCCTCGGTAGCCGCGCCAACCTTGATCACGGCAACGCCGCCTGCCAGCTTTGCAAGACGCTCCTGGAGCTTTTCGCGGTCGAAATCGGAGGAGGTCTCCACAATCGCGTTGCGGATTTGTGCCACGCGTGCCTTGATGTCCGCGCTGTTGCCTGCACCGCCAACGATGATGGTGTGCTCCTTGTTTACCTTGATCTGACGCGCGTGACCGAGCATGTCAAGCGTGGTGTCCTTAAGCTCGAGTCCTACCTCGGAGGAAACCACCTGACCGCCCGTGAGGATGGCGATATCCTGCAGCATTTCCTTGCGGCGGTCGCCAAAGCCGGGCGCCTTGACTGCTACGCAGTTGAATACGCCGCGCAGCTTGTTGAGCACCAGAGTGGTGAGCGCTTCGCCCTCTACGTCCTCGGCAATGATGAGCAGCTTTCTGCCGGCCTGCACGATCTGCTCCAGGAGGGGCAGGATCTCCTGAATGTTGGAGATCTTTTTATCGGTGATCAGCAGGAGCGCGTCGTCGTAAACGGTCTCCATCTTATCCATATCGGTTGCCATGTAGGGCGAGAGGTAGCCGCGGTCGAACTGCATGCCCTCCACCACCTCGGAATAGGTGTCGGCGGACTTGGACTCCTCGATCGTGATCACGCCGTCGGCAGTAACCTTTTCCATGGCGTCGGCGATCAGCTGACCGATCACCTCGTCGCCTGCGGAAATGGTACCAACGCGCGCGATATCTGCCGAGCCGTTGACCTTTTTGGAGTTTGCCACAAGCGCCTCCACAGCGGCGTCCACAGCCTTTTTCATGCCCTTGCGGACCACCATCGGGTTGGCGCCCGCAGTGACGTTCTTCATGCCCTCACGAACAAATGCCTGGGCAAGCAGGGTTGCGGTGGTGGTGCCGTCGCCGGCTGCATCGTTGGTTTTGGTTGCCACCTCTTTGACGAGCTGGGCGCCCATGTTCTCGGCCTCGTCCTCCAGCTCGATCTCTTTTGCGATCGTTACACCGTCGTTGGTGATTAGGGGCGAGCCGTATTTCTTATCCAGCACCACGTTTCTGCCCTTGGGGCCAAGGGTGATCTTTACCGTGTCTGCCAGCTTATCCACGCCGCGCGAGAGCGCGTTGCGTGCTTCGATTCCGTAAAGAATTTCTTTTGCCATGATCGTTTGTCTCCTTTTATTCTACGATTGCGAGAATGTCGCTCTGCTTTACAATGGTGTATTCGTTGCCGTCCATTTTTACCTCGGTGCCCGCATACTTGCCGGTGATCACCTTGTCGCCAACCTTGACCTCCATGGGGATCAGCTTGCCGTTATCGTCGCGCGCGCCGGGACCAACAGCCACAACCTCGGCCACCTGCGGCTTTTCCTGCGCGGATGCGGTGAGAAAAATGCCGGTTTTGGTTTTTTCTTCTGCTTCGACGAGCTTCACTACCACTCGGTCGGAAAGGGGTTTGATATTCATATTCAAGTTCCTCCTGATTTTGTTCCCTGAAATTTACATCATTTTTGTGATCGGATTAGCACTCTGATCTTTGGAGTGCTAATTTCTGCTCTTATTTTATACCATTTTTTGAAAAAATCAAGCCTTTCGGGGGAATATTCACATTCTTTTAACAATTTTATTGATTCGAAAGGGGGATCGGGTGCTAAATCGACGGCTTTTGCGCGTGAGAATAGAATTCCGGGGTCTGTCATAGAATCAAACAGAGCAAACGAAGGAGGGAAAGAGAATGCTTCGATGGCTGCTGACGGGCGGTGGGATCCCGATCCTGCTATTGCTTTCCGGCGTATTTTTTTGGTTCTATCTCGGATTTCGTCCCTTTCGAACGCCGAAAAAGCTGATTTGCGCGCTCCGCGGAGCGGGAGACGGCGACGGATCCAGCCCCTTTCGCGCAGTGATGCTGGCGCTGGCGGGGACGCTGGGCGTGGGAAACCTTGTGGGGGTGGCAAACGCCCTTTGGATCGGCGGCGCAGGGGCGGTGTTTTGGATGTGGGTTTCGGCTCTGGTGGCAACGGTGCTCAAATACGCCGAGATCCTGCTCGCCGTTTCGCATCGGCGTCTGATCGGCGGACGCTTTGTGGGCGGCGCCTATTATTATATAAAGGATTGGTTTCTCGCACACGGATGGGTACGGGTGGGAGTTCTTTTATCGGGCATCTTTGCGCTTTTGATGGTGGTCGATTCGCTCACGATGGGATGCATGATCCAGGTGCAGGCCGTCAGCGCGGCACTCGAGGGCGTGTGTGGGGTTCCACTGTGGGTCAGCGGCGTGGGACTGGTGATCCTGACGCTCCCCGTGATCGCGCGCGGCTCGCGTGGGATCTCGGCCCTGACCGAGGTTCTGGTCCCGATCATGACGGCGGGCTACGTGATCCTTTCGGCGGCGGTGCTGATCCTGCGGCGCGACGCTCTTGGCGAGGCCTTTCTCTCCATTTTTCGGGAGGCCTTCTCTCCCAAGAGCGTGGGCGGCGGCGTGTTGGGCTTTCTCACCTCCCGCGCGCTTCGTGTGGGCACGATGCGGGGATTGCTCTCCAACGAGGCGGGCTGCGGAACGGCTCCCACGGCGCACGCCTCGGCCAATGCGGTCTCGCCCGCCGCACAGGGCGTTTGGGGAATCTTTGAAGTGTTTGTGGATACGATCCTGCTTTGCACCGCCACGGCACTGGTGATCCTGGTAAGCGGCTCGGAGATCGCGCTCTACGGCGGTGACGCCATGATGCTGACGATCCGCGCCTACGCCTCGGTGCTGGGCGATTGGGCGGGCTATTTCTTCTCGGCGGCGGTGCTCTGCTTTGGCTACGCCACCCTGCTCTGCTGGGCCAACTACGGCATGGAAAGCTTATCCTTCCTGTCTCGCCGCCGTATCTGGCGCGGCGCCTATCTGTTGGCGTTTGCCGTTTGCATCTGCATCGGCATTTCGGCCCCTGCCTTTATCTGGGATCTCTCCGATTTTGCCATTGCCGCTCTCACCTCCATCAACCTCACCGTCCTTTTCCTGCTGCGACGTGAGATCAAGCGCGAAACCGACCGACTGTGAGGTCTTTTCAGTTTTTTGGAGGAACCTCTTCCCAAAAGTTTCGTTAGCCGGAATATTATCGAAATATTATCCGGGGCAATGTCATTAAGTTAACAAAAACGAAGCCTCCCACTTTGGGGGAGGTGGCACGCGATAGCGTGACGGAGAGGGCTTTGGGAGCATAAGCTTCATTAACGTATTTTTTCTGGGGAAAACTTCTTGAAAGAAGTTTTCCCCAGACCCCTTTCAAGAACTTTACGCACATCTTTCTTGCTAAATTGGTTTGTTTCGTGCGC
>JAFVOP010000093.1 GCA_017505745.1 Clostridia bacterium | reverse complement strand
CACGGGGATTTTCAGTCCCCTGCTCTACCACCTGAGCTACAGAGGCATACAGCAAGGGCTGTATTTTTGAAAATGGCGATCCGGATGGGGGTCGAACCCACGACCTCTAGCGTGACAGGCTAGCGCTCTAACCAACTGAGCTACCGGACCAATTGGTGGAAACAATAGGGCTCGAACCTATGACCCTCTGCTTGTAAGGCAGATGCTCTCCCAACTGAGCTATGCTTCCATCATCGATGGCTTTTGCCGCCGACTTTGTTATTATACCACAGCCGTTTCCTTTTGTCAAGAGTTTTTTGAAAACTTTTTTCATTTTTTTTGATTTTCTCGTTTTCCCTCGTTGGCTTTGCCATTATATCACAAATTTGAGAGCTTGTCAAGCATTTTTTCTCTTTTTTTCGGTGTTTTTTCATCTTGTTGGAAGGTTCTGCTCTTTCCGATCCCTCTTTTTTTGCATGACCCGCCCCCGATTCGGCAAGACTTTACTCGACTGCTCTCCTTTTTTTCTCCTTTCTTCCTTTTTTTGAAAAACAGTTGCTTTTTAGAATTCTTTATGATATAATGAAATATGTATGCGATTCCCAAAAAATGAAAACGATAAGGAGGTGTGATCCGCATGGAACAGCCAACGGTTGCCGTTCTGCTTGCCACCTATGATCCGCCCGAGGGCTGGTTGTGCGAGCTTTTGGATTCGCTGAATGCGCAAACCTATCCTTCCATTTGTCTGTACGTGCGTGACGACGCCTCTCCCCATACCGCGCTCTCCCGCATCGAGGAGCTTTTGCGCGCGCATATCACGAAATTTCCGTTTGTACTCCATCGCAACGAACAGAATCTGGGATCTACCCAAACCTTTGCCGCCCTGGTGGAGGACTGCTCCGAGCCCTATATTGCCTTTTGCGATCAGGATGACGTATGGCTCCCCGAAAAGCTTGAACGCACGCTGCATCTGCTTTTGGAAAGCCCTTTGCGCCCCTGTGCGGTGTGCACCAATGTGTCGATCATCGATGGGGACGGTTACGAGATTTCACCGCGCATTGACCAACATCGCCGCCGCCACATCTTTCTGCGCGGGGAAGGGCTTGCGCCCGCATTGATCCACCGAAATTTTGCCCTGGGTTGCACCATGGTGATGGAGCGAGCTCGCGCGGTATCCTATCTACCCTATCCGAACGAGCTGGTGCACGACCATTATCTGCTCTTCCGCGCAGCGCTGGACGGCGCCATTGACTATCTGGACGAGCCGCAGATGTGCTATCGGGTCTACGGAGGCAACCAGACCGGGGTCATGACGGGTGTGGTAACGAAAGAAGACTATTTCACACGCCGGATCGCCGTATTTGAGGCCAGGATCCGTCGGCTCTCGACCTATGCCTCCCTGCCCGAGCTGGAAATGGCCGAGGCCTGGTGCCGTGCGCGTATCTCCAACTTCCGTCGCGAAAAAGGCGGCTTCCGCGCGCTTTGGCGCTTGCGGCATTTCAATCGCGTCACCTCGCTCTTCGAGCTCTTCGCGCTTCGATTCCCCGCTCCGCTCTTCCGTTTCGCAATTCGGATGGTGCAAAAGGGAGTTCTGTAACCATATTTGCCCAAAAGGGCGGGAGGTTAAGTATGAATATTTTGGTAACCGGGGCAAACGGTCAGCTTGGATATGACGTTTGCCGCATCCTCTCCGCGCGTGGAATCAACCACCGCGGCGTGGACCTTTCGGATTTTGATATTACCGACCGCGCGGCAGTGGAGGCCTATCTTGCGGATTCCCGCCCCGACGCGGTGATCCATTGCTCGGCATATACCGCCGTGGACCTTGCCGAGGACGAAGCGGAACGCTGCTTTGCGGTGAATGCCGACGGAACCCTGTATCTGGCACGCGCGGCCGCCGCGCTCGGCGCAAAATTTCTTTACGTTTCCACCGATTACGTCTTCCCCGGAGAAGGCGACGCTTTTTATAAGCCTGCGGATCCCCCAGGACCTCTTTCGGTATACGGACGCTCCAAGCAATTGGGCGAGGAGCATGTGCGGAACACGCTGAACGAGCATTTTATCGTACGCACCTCCTGGGTGTTTGGCGTCAACGGCAAAAATTTTGTAAAGACCATACTCCGTCTGGCAGAAACGAAAGAGGAGATTTCGGTGGTGTGTGACCAGATCGGCTCCCCCACCTATACCTATGATCTTGCGCGGTTGCTCTGCGATATGATCGTGACCGACCGCTACGGTACCTATCACGCCACCAACGAGGGGGTCTGCTCCTGGGCGGAATTTGCCGCGGAAATCATGCGGCAAAGCCGCAAGGAGGCCCGGATCCGTCCCATTCCCGCCTCGCAATATCCTACGCGAGCCACTCGCCCCCGCAATTCCCGCCTCTCCAAGGACAAGCTTACGGAAAACGGTTTTTCCCGCCTGCCGGATTGGAAGGATGCCCTTGCGCGTTTTTTGAAGGAAAACGAGGCAGCCTCCCTCAATACTTGATCCCAAACGCTCAATTGATACACGGAAAGGAACGTCTATGAAGAACAAAGCCTTGCGAATCTGCGCCGCGATCCTTGCGGTCTACCTGTTGCTCGGCGTTGCATTTTATTTTGTGGCAGGCGACAGCCTGCGCCTGACCAAAGGCTCCAATGAAACCGTAACGCCAAAAGCCCCTTTGGCGGAGCTGGCCCAGGGGGACATCATCAGCCAGACCTTTCGTTGCAATTACGACGAGCTGGAAAGTCTGACGGTGATCGTGGGAACCATGGGACGGCAAAATACCGATATGATCAAGGCGCAGCTGTTTGACAGTGAGAATCATGAGCTGACAAAGCCGGTCTATATTTATACCGCCGACCTCAAGGACAATCAGGCGTATGTCATCGCCTTTGAATCGGCGATTGAAAACGTCAAGGGCGAACGTCTCACACTCACGCTGACCAGCCTCAACGGCATCATCGGAAACTCGATCTCCTTCTACTACGGCACCTCGGTGGACGTGGATACGGGACGGGTGACGGTTCCCGGAGAGATCCGTGACACCGACGCGCTCTTTTTCAACGGAGAGCGAAAGGTGGACAGCGAGAAAAACCCCTGTTATCTGTGTCTGACCGTAAAGGGCACCAACTACCACTGGTTTGGCTCGCACTATTGGATCGTGTACGCGGCCGGCGCGCTGTTGCTTGCACTCTATCTGCTCTATCTCTCGTTGTGTTACCGCAAACAAAAATACGGTCACCTGTTGGCGTTCCTGCTATCCCTGAAAAAATACAATTTCCTGATCCGCCAGCTGGTGGCGCGGGATTTCAAAACCAAATACAAGCGCTCGGTGCTGGGAATGCTCTGGAGCTTTTTAAACCCGCTTCTGACCATGAGCATTCAATACGTTGTCTTCTCCACGATCTTCCAATCCACCATCCCAAACTTTGTGGTTTATCTTCTCAGCGGTATCATCTGCTTCAACTTCTTCAATGAGGCCAGCAGTATGTGCCTGGTCAGCATCGTTGGAAACGCTACGCTGATCAACAAGGTATACGTTCCTAAGTATATCTATCCCTTCTCGCGCACGCTTTCCTCGTGCATCAACCTGCTGCTCTCGCTCATTCCGCTCCTGATCATGATGCTGATCACGCAGACCCCGATCACGCCCGCGATCCTGCTTTTGCCCTTTGCCCTGATCATGCTCTTCCTCGTCAGCTACGGAGTGGGATTGATCCTGGCCAGTATGATGGTCTTTTTCCGCGATACCCAGTTTTTGTGGGGGATCTTCTCAATGCTTCTGATGTATCTCACCCCCATCTTCTATCCCGAAAACATTATCCCCTCCCGCTTCCTCGCAATCTATCGCCTCAATCCGCTCTATCAGGTGATCACCTTTGTGCGAACTCTGCTCATTGATGGCATCTCACCCTCGCCCATGGCGTATCTGACCTGCCTTCTGACCTGTCTGGTTCCCTTCGCAATCGGTGTCCTCGTCTTCCGAAAGACCGAAGACAAATTTGTACTGAACATCTGATCCTCCCCAATACTATTCGGAAAGGATACAACTCTGCCATTATGATTCAAGCAGATCACGTTACGGTATGCTATCGCATGCCTCACGATCGAATTCAAAGCATCAAAGAATATCTGGTGGCTTTGATCAAGCGAAAACTGCAATATGAAGAATTTTACGCCCTGCGTGACGTCAGCTTTGAGATCCGGAAAGGAGAGGTGGTTGGCCTCATCGGTGACAACGGAGCCGGAAAAAGCACGCTCCTCAAGGTCATCTCCGGCATTCTCAAGCCGGCGGAAGGATCGGTCTCTCTGCAAGGGAATGTGGTGCCGATGCTCGAGCTTGGCAGCGGCTTTGATTACGATCTGACAGGCCGGGAAAACATCTTTCTCAACGGCGCGATCCTCGGCTATTCGGAGGCCTTCCTCAAGGAAAAATACGATGAGATCGTGGCCTTTTCGGAGCTTGCCGAGTTCATCGACATCCCCGTGCGAAATTACTCCTCGGGTATGATCATGCGCCTGGCCTTTTCGATCGCCTCCATGGTCAGCCCCGACATCCTGATCGTGGACGAGATCCTCGCCGTGGGCGACGCCTCCTTCCAGGAAAAAAGCTACGCGCGTATGACCGAGCTGATGAGTCACGGCACCACGGTGCTGTTGGTCTCTCACAACATCGAGCAGATCCGCCGCCTGTGCGACCGCGTCATTTGGCTCGACCACGGTCGCGTGGTGGCCGTTGGCGACACGCAAGAGATCTGCGATCGGTACGCGAACAAAGGATGATTTTTTGTGGGGAAACTTTCGAACATAAGCTCCGTTAGCGTAATTTTTCCGGGGGAAACTTCTTGTAAGAAGTTTCCCCCAGACCCCTTTCAAGAACTTTACGCACATCTTTATTGCTAAATTGGTTTGTTTCGTGCGCGTTTTGCTTCGCTTCTCAATTTGAGCAACGCTCAAATTGCCGTAGCGGCAAACGATGTTCGCTCTAAACGGTATAGCCGCGATGCTCCCGCTAGCATTTAGGGCGGCTTCGCGTAGAGAAGCCTTCGACCACTAAATGCTCTATGAAGTTAATTTTGATATGGAAAGCACCCTGTTTTACGCTAACGAAGTTTATAGGAGAAAGTTTCCCCACACCCCTTCAAAGCTTAAAAAAACGGACGGAATATTACGTACAGGGTGCGGATGTTTGATCGAAGAAAATCGGTCTGCCCGCGAAAAGGTTTGTAGCATTCCCTAAAAATGAGAAACGAGGTGACAAAAATGGATTGCGGATTTCAAAAAGAAGCCAACTGGTTCCGCTACCGCGCGGCGGCGATCATTGTGGAGGACGGCTGCGCGTTACTGGTGGGCAACTCCAACGAGGATTACCTCTACTCGGTTGGCGGCGGCGTTCACGTAGGAGAAACCGCAGAGGCGGCCGTGGTGCGCGAGGTTTTGGAAGAGACCGGCGTGCGGTACGAAATTGACCGCCTGGCCGTGATCCACGAAAACTTCTTCGACGAAAGCGGCGGCACGCTCAAGGGGCTCAACTGTCACGAGATCAGCTTTTATTTTTTGATGAAGCCGCGCGGCTCCCAAGAGCTTCACAGCAACAGCTACACCTTTGGCGCCAGAGAAGAAATGCATTGGATCCCGATCGACGAGCTCGATCAATATAAGGCCTATCCCCTCTTTCTCAAGGATTATCTGAGCCGCGAGCATACGGGAATTGAGCATATCGTCACCGATGAAAGAATGGAAAAAACAAGATGCTGAAACACAAACAACGGATATCATTGTTACTCGCTCTGAGTTTGCTCTTCTGCTTGAGTGCATGCAGCATGATCAAGCCCCTTGGACTTCTCTTGCGAGTGGAGCAGGAATCGGAAGGTGACCCGCCGGGATCCGAATCCTCCACCGAAACGAATACGAATACGGAGACCGAAACCGAAATCTCACCCGAGGCGGAGGAAACACCAATCCGAAATCTGATCCTGATCATTGGCGACGGCATGGGGCCCGAGCATATTGCGGCAGGTCAGCTGGGAAGCGGCGCCGCGTATCCCTTCACCTCCTGGCCAAATGTCAACGTGAACACCGACTCTGTGGATCCGTCGGGCAACGCCGGTGTATTGACCGACTCTGCCGCCGGAGCGACCGCGCTTGCCACGGGGAATCTGACGGTGAACAGCTACTTGGGGATCGATCCGTATCAGCGTCCCTTGCAAACGGTCCTCGACGTTGCTAAGGAATACGGAAAGTCCACCGGTATTCTCACCACCGATTATCTGTACGGCGCAACTCCTGCCGGGTTTTCGGCTCACTCCAACAACCGCTCCGACTACGACCGCATCACCGAAACTCAGGCAACCTCGGGAGTGGATTTCCTCTGCGGCCTGCGCAATGACTCACACTATTCCTCCTATCGATCGCTGCTTCAGGAAAACGGCTATGCCGTATGCAACACCGTGAACGGGATCCGGGATGCCTCTGTGGAAAGTGAAAAGCTCTATCTGACCGTAAACATAGAGAACAACGCCGCGGACAGCTTGCCGCTCTCCTCTCTTGCTTCGATGGCGATCTCCTTTTTGGAAAACGATGAGGACGGATTTGTTTTGATTATTGAACAGGCGCACATTGACAAAAACGCGCACAACAACAGCATCAACGGCGTGGTAAGCTCGGTGAACAGCCTGGCTCAAACAGTAGAAACAGTGATGGAATGGATCGGAGACCGCGAAGATACTGCCGTTTTGGTTACGGCAGACCATGAAACGGGAGGCTTGACCGTAAGCTCACAGCCCGTGTTTGCAGAACAGTATTTTTCTGCGACAGGAAACTTTTTCTACTCCTTTAGTAGCACCAAACATACCGACCTGCACGTCAAGCTCTTCGTATACGGCATTGCGCCCTCCTTCCGCAACTGTACCTATTACCGCTCGGAATATCTGATCAAAAACACCGACGTCTTTCAAATCATGAAGCAGCTCCTGATCACAGAGAGCAAATAGACAACGTCGGCGGCCCACCGCGAGGCCGCCGACTTATGTTTTTTGGGCTTAAACAATTGTTTACCGTAGGGACGCGTATTGCTGATATCTCTCAGCAAAAACCGATCAAAGCAACGTAGCTGTGGGCTGCCCGCCCTCGCTTGGCAGAGCGCGCAACGGAAGATTTTCGGGGAGCTGTCCGTTGCTGATCACGTAATCCACGTCCTTGGAATAGCAAAGCGTGTGCATGTAGGTTCTGCCGATCTTATCCCCCGTCATCAGGAGCACGCGTGTTTTGGATCGGTTCAAAACGTGACGGCGCAGGTTGGTTTCCTGCTCCGCAGCGTCTGAAAAAACGCCCTGATTGTTCATTCCCCGGCAGGCCAGAAAGCAAATATCAATATTGAGACTGTCCACCATTGCCTCGGCATGTCTGCCGGTGAATACCAGCGAACGTTTCATCATCATGCCACCGGTGCAATAGGTTTTGATCGATAGCTCATCCATCAGCTCGGCTACCTTCAGTCCATTGGTAACCACCACCAGATCGCTGAACGAGCGCAGGTATTTTACCATGTACTGCGCGGTGGTGGATCCGTCCAGGAAAACGACCATGCCGTCGCGAATGAGTGCGGAGGCACGCTTACAGATCTCACTCTTGGCAGTTGAATTCATCGATTCCCGCACCAAAAACGGGATCTGACGGTTCACCTCTGCTACGGGAACCGCGCCGCCAAAGGTCCGCTTGATCATCCCCAACCGCTCCAGCTCACACAGATCTCTGCGCACCGTCGCCTCGGAAACATATAGCACCGATGTTAGCCGTTTGACGCTGACTGCCCCCTGCCGCTCCAGGATATCCAGGATCTGTTTTTGTCTTTTATTCTCAATCATAGCATTCTCCTTGCGCAACTCGATCAAAAATGACCGTTTTATGATTGAATTATAGCACGAAAATGATTGTTTGTCAAGATTTCCGACGGGGATTGATTTTATTTTCATTATCCGTTATAATAAAACCGGAATATTTTATTGAAGGAGATCCATCATGAAGCTTTTGATCGATAAAAACGCCGAGATCCGTCTCGAGCCTACCGAGATCCCCGCGCCCACCGATACCGAGGTGACCTTTCACGTTAAGGCCTGCGGCATCTGCGGCAGCGATATTCCGCGTGTGTTTGCGGACAAATCCTACTTCTACCCCATCGTATTGGGTCATGAGTTCTGCGGCATCGTAGAAAACAGCAAAAAGCCCGAGCTGATCGGTAAGCGTGCTTGCGTGTTCCCGATCCTTCCCTGCGGCAAGTGTGAATTCTGCGGCCGTCAGGAATGGGCAAACTGCGTCAAATACGATTACTACGGCTCGCGCCGGGACGGCGGCATGCAGGATTATCTCCTGGTAAAGGAAGAAAACCTGATCCCCATGCCCGATTCGGTCTCTTATGAAGCCGGCTCGATGGTAGAACCAACGGCAGTATGTCTGCACGCTATGAAAAAGGTTGGCATCACAGAGAATTCGGTTGTCACCGTGTACGGTGCCGGCACGATCGGTCTGCTTTGTGCGATGTGGGCACGTGCCTTTGGCGCAAAGAAGATCTACGTTTCCGACGTCAACACCGAACGCTTGGAGTTTGCCAAATCGCTGGGCTTTGAGGTATCGGCAGACGAGACTCCCGACGTGGTGGTAGAGGCCAGCGGCGCTCCCGCGGCTCTCAACAGCGCGCTCGAAAAGATCCGCGCCTTTGGCAAGCTTGTGATCGTTGGAAACGCCGAGCGCGACGTAACGATTGCGCAAGCAAGTTACAGCAAGCTGCTCCGCAAGCAGCTCACGGTATTTGGAAGCTGGAACGCGGACCGCCGCTCCGACGTGGACGACTGGAAGGAAAGCCTGGACGCCGTTGCCAAGGGGTTGATCGATCCCGCCGCGCTGATCACGCACCGCATTCCGCTGGAGCAGGGGCTTGACGCGTGGAAGATCATCGGTGAGAGAAAGACCTTCTACAATAAAATTACGCTTGTGATGTAAGAAAAGGAGAATACAAAGATGGAAATGAAGCTTGCACCCTCGGTCATGTGCTGCGATTTTATCAACCTGCGCAAGGACCTGGATATTTTTGAGAGACAGGGCATAGAGCTCTTGCACGTGGACATCATGGACGGAAACTTTGTCCCCAACTTCACACTGGGCGTGGACTTTATCAAGCAGCTCAAAAAGGCTACCAACATCCCGCTCGACATTCACCTGATGGTAGAGCAGCCCGAGCGCACGCTGGACGCCTTCCCCTTTGGCGAGGGCGACTGGGTGAGCATCCACGTGGAAAGCACCAAGCATCTGCAACGTGTGCTGGCCAAGGTGAAGGAAAAGGGCGCGCATCCGATCGTTGCGCTCAATCCCGCAACGCCCCTTTGCATGATCGAGGACGTGATGGATGACATCGACGGCGTTCTGATCATGTCGGTCAACCCCGGCTTTGCCGGACAAAAGCTGGTTCCTCACGCCATCGACAAGATTGCCGAGACCAAAAAGCTGCTGGCAAAATACGGCCGCGAGGACGTGGAGATCGAGGTGGACGGAAACGTCAACCCCGCCAACGCCATCCGCATGAAGAACGCCGGCGCCAATATCTTTGTGGTTGGTACATCGGGCATCTTCTTCGGTGACATGGAGGCCAACATCCAAAGCTTCCGCAAAGAAGTATTTGGGGGTTAATTATAACGAAATTTTTTGTGGGGAAAACTTTTGAGCATAAGCTTTATTAGCGTAATGTTTTCTGGGGGAAACTTCTTGTAAGAAGTTTCCCCCAGACCCCTTTCAAGAACTTTACACATATTTTTATTGCGAAATTGGCTACTTTCGTGCGCGGTGGATAAACAATAGCTCCCGCTAGCATTTAGGGACCGCGACCCTAAATGCTCTATGAAGTTAATTTTGATATGGAAAGCACCCTGTTTTACGCTAACGAAGTTTATAGGAAAAAGTTTTCCCCACATTCTTTTCAAAACGCTCTGCACGTATTGGATTGATTATCCAAACGGATTACACAGAAAAATAACCGAAGCAATGCCGAAAGCAACGCCCATCCACTGCCGTTTCGTAAGGCGTTCCCGGAACAGAAGAAGCGCCGCAAGCGTGGCAAGCACCAGGCCTCCCCCGTTGACAATGGGGAAAAAGACCGCACTATCCATCACTCCGGACAGATAAAGGTTGAACTTGTTGTTTACGGCCACTCCCACGCCGCTGACCAGCATAATCGCAAGCGGAAGCCACGGATGCGCAGCGCGTGTATTCTTTCGGTCGGTCTTCCTTTCACGAACCTTCCAAAGAAGCGTAAAGATCCCGCAAAGGACTGCCGAGACAAGAAAGGCGATCACCAGAAAGGCGTTGAGCTCCTCTCGATGCGCCGAGCTTTGGTGGATCTTTTGCATCACGCCGATCCCACCGGTGGAAATAAAGGTGATCAAACAAAGCAATAACCATTTGGCGTTAGCCTTTTTCTCCTTCGCATCGGTCTTGACGGCAAATACAAAGCTCACCAGCATCAAAAGCATTCCTACGATCTGCGCCCAGCCCAGGGTCTCCCCAAAGAAGGCCACCCCTGAGAGCGCTGAGATCAAGGTAGAGAACGAGGAGATCACCATGGTATAAGACATAGGACCGCATTGCAGTGCCGAAAGACTGGCAATGCCCTGCAGTGCGGTGATTGCACCAAAGAGCACTCCCAGGCACACCGTATATACCGAGGGCGTTCCGAAATCTCCCCAAAAAAGCAGGATCAAAGCGGCGGTCAATCCGCTCACCGCGTTGAACACAACGCTTCCCGAAATTCCCCCGCTGAGGGTGGAGGTAAAGTATTTTTTGCATACGTTTACGGCAAGAGCCGCCGCCATCGAAAGAACCAGTGTCATCGGTATACTCATTGCTTCTTCACCCATAGTAGCCGTGCCGTACGCGGAGCGTCAAAGGCAAGCGTGATCCTTCCTTGTGTGGTCCTCTGTTCCTCTCGGCTATCCTCGTCGGTCACACGGTACTCCTCACCGTTGGCAAAGGGAAGTGTCAGCGTGATCCGCTCGCGTTGACAGGCCTCCTGACGGAACGCCAGGATCGCACCCGACTCGGTCTCGGGATCAAAATAGCAAAACGCCGTGAAATCGGTGTTGTCCTTTTCCTTGTGCCAGGGCGTGAGAGGATAAAATTCCTTCAAGAGATACGGAGCCACCTTTTTCCATTCGGTGAGTCCAAACCGAAGCATGCGAAAATCGCCGTTCGGGTTCTGCGCAAACTTGGAGCCGAAATTCAGGCAAGGCAGATAGGATGCGCGCCAGACGTAGACGTCGGTGCTACCCGCCTCGCGCTGACGGAGGCTTTCCTTGGTCCCCGCACCGCAATACGGGATCCATTTGTTGAATCCGTGTGTCATGGACAGGCGCAGAGCGGTGGTGGTTCGGTCGCTATCGCTCCGCAAAAGCGGAACACTCCGCCGCAACGATTCCAGATCGTTCCGTCCTCCTCCCGAAGCGCAGGAATCCACGTATCCGCATCCCCCGTAGGAAAGCGTGCAGGCAATGATATCGTCCCACATCTTGTAGTGCGCGTGAATGAATTTACATTCGGTGATGCCCTGTCGTTCCTTGCCTTCTTTCGCATCGAGATGGCTCCAAAGCATGGCCGCGTTGCAGTTGTTGTCCTCGCGATAAAGATCCACCTTGTTTTCCCTTAGCATCTTGCAAATGCGGTCGGTGGTCCATTGGAGACAGGCAGGGTCGCCAATGTTATTGGAGATCACTTCCCCATGCACGTGGACCGCGCCCTCCATCCGAATCGCCCAATCGAGGTTGTAGCCGTAATGCTTGGCAAGGTTTTCGGGATCTGTCACGCGCTCGGGTTCAAACCACACCAGCGTTTTGATGCCGTGCTCACGGGCAAACTCCACAGACTCCAAAAAGCTCTTTCCCGGCCATTTTATCGGATCCAACTCCCACGTGCCCACGCTTTCCCACCAATCCTGCCCGTGCACATCGGAGACTGCGCTCCGTCCGTCCGGACGGATATACCATCCGGCGTCGAACCAACGAAAATCGGCTTTCAAATCCTCTTTGATCATGCCCTCCAGAGACGGACGCCAGGTGGTGTGACACTCGGAGATGCTGCCGTCGGAATTGGGAAGCCCCGTATCCCTCGCAAGGCAACAAGTGGAGATGGGAGAAAGGGACGCCCCCGAGGCATCCGCCTTGGGCAAATTGTGCGTGAGGACCCAATCGCGCCAGAAATTGGTGGCGTATTGCTCGTTCCGCACGCAATAGGGGGCCACCACAAAGAGGGCAGTCCGGATCTTTTCCCCGGGCTTTAAGTAGGTTTTGAGCCCATTGACCGAGGACGCCGTGTAAATGCTTTCCTCCCCGTTGGAAGAGAAGGTCGCCCTCCAGGTTCCCGCCCAACCGATGGCAAGCATCGTGCCTCCGTCCCCATGTTCCAGATTGAAATACGGGAACGTGATATGCGTTGCACGGCCGGTATCTGAGGAGAATTCCACCGCCTGCGTTTGCAGATCGATGCTATATGGACTGTATTGGTTCACGTGGTCACCGAGGATTCCTTTGAGCATGGGATATTTTCCAACAAAACGCAATTCGGTTTTCGGGTCTTCGATTGTTCCGCTGTTTCGGTCTGACACGTTCTCAAACCAGACCGTCCATTCGGTTACGCCGTGGGAAGCATAATGGGTCAGGACCAGTGTCACGTCCAAAGTCTGCGCGAAGTCAAACGTCAGATTGTGCGTTTCCTTCCCCTCACAGGACTCCACCTCCTCCTGTTTGAGTCTGAACCGATCTTCCGAAAATCCGTGATACTCCGTTCCGTTGTAAACAAAGGAAAACGGGAACACAGATAAATTGGAAAGCATTCCGCGATAGTACTCGGTAGCCTGCGGGTTTCGATAATTTCGTTTCATATTTTTCTCCTTTTTTGAGATTGCGGTTGACAACAAAGCGGTTTTATGATATTATAGCACTTGATATCTCATATTTCTATGCAAAATTCATCAATTTATATGAAAATTCAACCACATGGAGAAATTATGTACGAGCCAAAATATCCGCCGCGCCTGACCGAATCCTTCGCGGCCCTTTCCAACCTTCGGTTCGGGATCACTCACAAAACCGAATACCTCATTCCGGAAGCGCCCGAAACCGAGCCCTTGCATATGCACGGGCAGTTGGAGTTCTTTTTTAACATCGCGAGTGACGTCTCTTTTCTCGTCAACAACAATCTATATCTGGTCCCGGTTGGAGATGCGGTGCTGTCGCGACCGGGCGACATCCACATGGGGATGTTTCACAAGACCGCCGTTCACGAATACATTTGCCTATGGGTGGATGCAGATTTTTCTTCCCCCTTGTTTGCCTTTTTGCGCAAGAACGATTTTCATCCACTGTTTTCCTTTGACCAGCCAACGAAGCAACGGCTGCATTCCCTGATCTTTTCGCTATTGGATTCCTGCAAAAACGCCGGCTCGGAGCTTGAAAAATGTTCTTTTCTGCTGCAAATTTTATCCCTGTTTGAGCAGGAAAAAACGAAGCCGGTCTATCGTCCTTATATCCCCGAGGCGCTTCAACGGGTCTTGGATGATATTCACCGGAATTTTTCCAGTATCCGTACCGTCAACGATATTCTCGACGCACACTTCGTAAGCTCCTCTACGTTATCCCGCTGGTTTCGGCAGTATCTGCATTCCTCTCCGAGAGCATATTTGGAATCCGTACGACTTTCAAATGCGGCAGTATTACTGGAAAACGGGTATAGCGTAACCGAGGCGTGTATGCGATCGGGTTTTTCGGATTGCTCGCATTTTATCGTTCTTTTTAAGAAGAGATTTGGCAAAACTCCGTTACAGTACAAGAAAAAATAACGAAACCGGAAGAAAGAATCGCCGGCGCCAACATCTTTGTGGTTGGTACCTCGGGCATCTTCTTCGGCGACATGGAGGCCAACATCCAAAGCTTACGCAAAGAAGTGTTTGGAGAGTAAGATGAGAGTACCATTATCCCGGGGAAACTTCTTAAAAGAAGTTTCCCCCAACGTGCTTGCACGTTTTCCCCCATTTCAAGAACTTTCAACGCGTTTTCTATTACTAAATTGGTTCCTTTCGTGGGCGGTTCGCTTCGGTTCTCAATTTGAGCAACGCTCAAATTGCCGTATCGGAAATCGGTGTTCGCGCAGAGCGATATCATCGTGAACGTTTGGAACAGAGAAATATGGGGCTTCCTCTTTTATATAAAGAGGAAGCCCCATATTTTTTTTTGAAACGATCAATTGGGCAGCACCGCAATCATCCCTGCCAAATACGTGGCATACTGCGCCAATGACGCCTTGTACGGATCGATCGCATCACTCCAAGCGGCGGTGTTTTGTTCGACCGCTGCACGGAACAGCGTGGTTGTGAGACAGTCGGTCCGTGTCTCTCCAAAATAAGACGCGAACACACGTCCCGCATCCAGTACGTTTGCATCAATGGCGGTCTCCCACATCTCGGTGTCCTCAGGATCCTCGGCATAGCGCCCCCTCATCAACACGTCAAGGAGTGCAGGACGAATTATCTCGTAAGATTCCTCAGCAAACACTTGCAAAAAAGTAGACGTAATCTCGGGAATATCCGATTGTGAGCAGATACCGTACACCGAATATCCCGAAAGCGGGACTGCGGCATACGCGGTCTGCGTTTCGCTGTGCTTGGGCATCGGAAGGACACTGTAAGCAAGAGACTCCTGCTTGCGGTAATGCTCATAGGCATCCGATGCAGTTGCCAGGGCAAAGAGCGCGTTTCCGTTGGCAAATGCGGTCTGTGCCGCCAAAGCATCGCTTTCAAGCACGCCATCCTTCGAGGTATGCAACAAGCCGTTGACCGCTGCCAGAAGCGGATCCATCACATCCGCTTCCAAAAATGCGGAATGGATGCTCCAAGTATCCCCGTCGGAAACCACCGTTGTATATCCTCCACTGTAGTAGAAATTATCTACCATAGCCGCATGCGTGGAAAATCCGCAGCGATCTCCTGCATCCGGGGTCTTATTTTCGTTTTGATCGAGGTATGCGCCTTGGCTGAGCGTAATCATTTTGTCGAGCGTCCATTTCCCGGAGGCAACTAACTCGTAAAGATCTTGCTCGTCCCAGTTGTTCTGAATTTTTTCCCGCACGTCCAGGGTTTTCACCAGATCTTTATTAAAAAAGACTACGCTTGCCTGCATGAGGAAATTCAGGGAAACGCTTCCCGTTGCGAAATAGAGCTTATCTCCAACCGCGAGGTTCTCGGTTAAGGAGCTACTCCACGACGGATGCCAAAAACCCATATATTTGTATTGCAAAAGATTGGAAAACAGACCTCTTGTCATCAGATCCACGGCGGTTCCGTCATCGCAGATGATCAGATCGTAGTCTTCTGCATGAAGGATGGAATCGGGGCCGTCAAACAAATTTTCGCTCGATGCATCCGAAAAGGTCCACTTGGTTTTCACGTTCAAAAGGGTTTCCGTATAATCGCAACGGTCATAGAGTTCCCGATCAATCACGGTAGTAGGTGTATAGTTTTTTTCATGGATATACTCGGGAAATGCTAACTCCCATGAAAAAAATTGTAGTTCCTCATCGTTAAATTTGGGAAAGCGCGGCGGAGCGATCAATTGCTCCGAGGAATCCTCGGTTGACGTATCCTCAACCGTGGAATCCTCCGTTGACTGCTCGGGCTCCCCTCCCGGCATTTGTCTGCTAAGCATCGGCACAACCAGCACCGAGCTGACGAGCACACAGACACACGCCGCAATCACGCCCATGCGCATCCAAAGCGCTCGGGCGGCGCGCCTTTTGGCAAGCGTCTCTTTTTTCTTTACGTATTCTTCTACAAGACCCGAATCCAGGTGATTGAGCCCTTGGTTCCATTCTTCTTTTTTCATACGTTGTACCCCTCCTTTTCCAACGTTTTCTTGAGTCCGACGCGGATAGCGGCAAGCTCCTTGTTCACTGTGGAACGGCTGACGTTCAGATCCCGCGCGATCGCATCGATCGGCTCTGCCATGTAATACCGGCTCATAAAGATGAACCGTCTGCGTTCCGAAAGCGAGTAGAGGTAGGCGCTGATCACCCTGCCCAGCTGCATGGAGTCAAATGCGCGCTCCACGTCGGCATCGTCTGCAAGGAACTCCTCCAATTCGGAGAGCGACACCGTCATTTCGGACGGGATCTGTTTTTTCCTCCGGTTGCTGTGATAGCGATTGACCGCGATTCGCCGCAGGACCGTGGTGAGAAACGCCTTGAATAGGTTCGGCCTGGCGGGCGGAATTGCGTTCCACGTACCAAGATAGGTATCGTTGAGGCATTCCTCGCAGTCCAAGGAATCGTTCAGAATGCGGTACGCTATCGAAAGCAAGTAGGTTTTGTACTTAAAGTCGGTCTCCTCAATCGCTTTCTCGTCGCGTTGCCAATACAGCGCAACGATCTGCTCATCCTCCATCGGCACGCGTGCGCCGGTTCTCCGTTGAAGTCCCATACCTCGCCTCCTTTCCGCAGTACTCCAAGGCCCTTCATAAATAACAGTCAAGAAAAATTGGGAAATGTGTAATCAAACGTACACTTTTCTATATTGTACCATATTTTTTCTTGCTTTTCTACTAAAAATGCAAAAAAGACGCTTGTCGAAACAAGCGTCTTTTGATTTTAATAGAACGTTGCCACTTCCTGCGCGGGTTTGACCGCGAAATCGGTGGCGGTTACGTAGAGAACGGGACCAACGCCGCGGTACAGCTTGTGCTTTTCCACCTTGATCTTGCCGGTAAGCGTCACCCAATCGCGTGTTTTCAGCGCGGGATCCTGCTCGAAAATACATACCAGCGGATGGTACGCGATATCGTCGGCACAGCAGGTCATCACGTGCCGTCCGGCCAGAATGTCCTTGCCGTCACGCGCTACCAATCCCTTGAAGCGCACGGTCTTCCCGTTGTATTTGTTCATTTCCTCGGAAAGATCGCGGTAAAAGAGCGCATAGTCGTTGTCCTCGATCGAAATGATCGGCGCGTGAATATCAAACGGAAGCGGATCCTCGATGTCATCGTACTCCACGTGTCCGTCGGGATAATCGTAGGTGATGGCGGTGCGGCGCGAAATGCCGCGCACAACCTTGTGGATCTCCTCCTTGTCCACGTTCTCGGGGGTACGGTTGAGCACGATCATCTCGCAGTTGAGCAATTTATCCACCATCAGTTGGCGCATATTGGCGTTGTAGGAGAGAAAGGTGGAGGCATCGGCAAACATCATCTCCTGATAGATGGCCCAGTTGTCGGGGAGATTTGCATAAAGGGTCCCCAGCATCCACATGCCGTTGTACTCGATGATGATGCGGTCGAGCTTGTGCTTTTTCGCAAGCGCCGTAAGATTTGCCTTGGTGATATCGGCCTCGCTTTCGATCTGCTCCAGGTAGACGTTTTGTCCGTAGAAGCGCGACAGATCCAGCTCGTCCACGCCCTCCTCGCATTGGATGATCAGCGTTTTCTCGCCCGAATTGAATTTTTGATCCTCCATCGACTCCTGGATGATATGCGTTTTACCGCCCTCCAAAAAACCGGTGAACAGATAGACGGGTAATTTACTTGCCATGGTGCTGCCTCCGATCAAACGCCAAACAGGTCTGCAAGCGCCTTTTTATCCAGCTTGGAGCCGATCACGCAGAGGCGGCCCGTGATACCGGCACTGCCCTCGCGCACGTCACCCTCACCGGGAACGTAATCAAAGTGGAGCCATTTGCCGTCCTTGCCTGCCACGATGCCTTTTGCGCGCAATACAACGCCGTAGGTCTTTTCTTCCAGCAGAGCCTCGAGCATCTCACGAAGCTCGTCGGCGGCGAATTTCTTTGCCGTCTCCACGCCCCAGCTGACAAATACGTCATCGGCATGGTGATGGTGGTGTCCGTGGTGGTGGCAGGAGCAATTGGGATCGTCGCACTCATCCTCGTGATGATGATGGTGGTGGTGCTCATGCTCATGCTCGTGTTCCTCGTGATCGTGATGATGATGGCAGGAGCAATCGGGATCGTCGCATTCGTCCTCATCGTGATGATGATGGTGGTGCTCATGCTCATGCTCGTGTTCCTCGTGATCGTGATGATGATGGCAGGAGCAATCGGGATCGTCGCAGTCGTCCTCACCGTGGTGGT
>JAFVOP010000092.1 GCA_017505745.1 Clostridia bacterium | reverse complement strand
GTTATAAAATTGGTGACTGCTATGCGCTTCCTATATGCAATAGCTCCCGCGAACGTTTTGATATTGGAGAACACGATAATCCGGTAGGCGCGCAGTGCAGTGAATCGTCTTGCTAAAAAATGTGTGGAAGGTTTTTGGTAGAGGGGTGTGGGGAGACCCCTTTTTTCTTAAAAAGGGGTCTCCCCACAAAATTATTCCTCTCTCTTTTCTTCCAAAGCATCCAACCGGGCGGAGAGGCGGCTGAGCTCCTGCGCCACGGGGTCGGGAATATGGATCTGGTCAAGGTCATTTTTCACGCGCACCCCGTCACGGCGAACCACCTTAGCGGGAATGCCGACGGCGGTGCTGTTTTCGGGAACCGGATGCAACACCACGGCGTTTGCGGCGATTTTACTGCCCGAGCCGATGGTCACCGGCCCCAACACCTTG
Organism: Clostridia bacterium; assembly: GCA_017505745.1. Lineage (GTDB taxonomy): Bacteria > Bacillota > Clostridia > Oscillospirales > CAG-272 > UMGS1865. Next base: position 12,674 of record JAFVOP010000092.1, on the reverse strand, counting down.
GCGCCCGCCCCCACCATCACATTGTCCCCCAGGGTGGGATGGCGCTTGCCAACGTCCTTGCCGGTACCGCCCAGCGTTACTCCTTGATAAACCGTGCAGTTGTCGCCGATCTCGGCCGTTTCACCAATCACAACGCCCATGCCGTGGTCGATAAAAAAGCCCTTTCCGATCTTTGCGGCGGGATGGATCTCCACACCCGTGAGCGATCTTGCCGCCTGGCTGAGCGCACGCGCGGAAAAATAATGTCCTTTTTGATACAGACGGTGCGAAATGCGGTGCGCCATGATCGCATGAACACCGGAATAGAGCAGCAGTACCTCGGCGGTGCTACGCGCGGCAGGGTCACGGTCCTTCACGGTTTGCACAGTTTCGCGGATCTCGCGCTCGGCGGCGTCAATTGCCACCGCAATCGAATGCTCGGTATTTTGAAGCTTTCCCTTCAGTGTGGAAAACAGGTTAACAGATGCTTTCATACAGGTTCCTCCCGTAATCGGTTTCTACCTATTATTATACACACAAAGGCTCGTTTTGTAAATAGATTTTTCAAAGAAGATTTCACCAAAAATTTTTGGGAATTCTCTATGATCCCCATCATTGTTCCATAAAGAACCCAATCAATATCCACCCGCAATAGCGGGTGGGATTTCCGTTTCGGGCATAGTCCTAATACTACCGGCTGCGCACAAGTGCGCTTCAGATTGGCCTGCCAGCCATGCAACTGTTCCTTGCTACCCGTAAACGGGTTGAATGGTTTTTATTTTCTCGTGAAGCGTCAGTATTGTTAGCCTTCCCCAGCGGGGAAGGTGGCAGCCGCTTGTCGGCTGACGGATGAGGAGAGCACCATTTTGAAAACATAATGTATATATTGATTTGATTTTTATAGCATGATCCTTCTACGGATAATCTACAAAAAATGATCTCCTCATCCACCACTCCGTGCTCCCCCGCGAACTTTGCAAAGCAAATTCGTCGCCGTTCGGCTTGCCGACGGCTTTCTTCATTGGAGAAGGCTATTTTACCCACCAACTCCGTTGTTTCTTCTCACCGGTTAACCTCTTTTTGAACCCCGCCACTATGGCGGGGTTTTCGTGATACAAAAAGAGGGCTGTCGCTACTGCGACAGCCCTCTCAAACTTTCGTTTATCGGAAATTAAACTTCCTTAGGTTCATCCTCGGATGCGGGAGCATCTGCGGGAACCTCGGTTGCAACCTCTTCGGCAGCTTCCTCCACAGCGGGTGCCGTGGTGGGCTCGATGAAGGTTACCTCCTGTGCCTCGGTTGCGGCGCTTGCGGTGGTTTCCACAGGTGCCTCTTCGGTGGACTCTGCACCGTATACGGTGACGGGAACACTTGCCACCAGCTTCTTGATGATACCTGCCTGTACCAGCTCCTCGGTGGTCTGGTAAGGTACGCGATAATCCTCTTCCGGAATCTCCAGCTTCGGCAGCTCGAGGTTCTCGCCGCAAAGCTTTTCGATCAGCTCCAGAGCATACTTGAACTTGCGGTCGCCCTTGATCTTCATCAGAACAGGAACGGTTGCATACTTCTTCTTGGAGGATACGTCCACGATACCGTACTTGGTATCCTGCAGTTCCTCGGGATCGAGCGCCAGGTACAGGTACAGGGTCTTGGTCTTGGCGTTCATCTTTGCTACGTGAACTCTTCCGCGGTTGAATGCTTCGTAGTTCCAGCTGATACGGTTCTTTACGCCCTTGTAGGACAGGAGCGCGTTCTTGAGAATGTTGTAGTATTCCTGAACGTTGCCCTGAGACTGGATCAGGCGAGACTGGAAGCTGCGGCGGTAACGGGTTACCAGCTGAACCTCTCCGCGGCGCTCCTGCTCGAGCATCTCTGCATACTTGTCGGCTTCTGCGATCGCGTCGATGAAGTCCAGAGGCATGGATCCAAATCCGAAGAAGTTGCATTCCTCCTCTTCTACCTCTTCCTCTTCGTCTTCCTCGTTTTCGGTTTCTACAGGAGCAAAGGTTTCTACCGTTTCTTCCTCGGTTGCAACCTCAACTGCCTCTTCTGCATCTGCAGACTCGTTGAAGTTCTCTGCCAGAGCCTCTTCCACTGCTTCGCGGAGGGCATCCTCGTCGGCCTCTGCTTCGGCTTCTTCTGCCTCTACGGTTTCCTCGAGCTCCTCTGCCTTTGCATCTGCCAGCTCTTCGGCAACATCGGAAGCTTCTTCTGCTTCCTCTTCGATTACAATTGCGGAAGCATCCTCCACCAGTTCGTCCATGGCCTCGGCAACTGCCTCTTCCACGCCCTCGGTGTTCTCTTCTTCTGCCTCTGCCTCTACGTCGATGCCATCGGCAATCTCGTCGGCAGTTTCTTCCAGGAATGCATCTGCATCCACGTTGTCCTCCAGCTCCACGGGCTCCACGGGAGGTACTTCGCCCTCGTCCACCACGAGAACAGGATTCTCTCTGGTGTCACGGAGCTTGCGCAGGTACATACCGATCAGGAACATGAGTGCCAGAATTGCGAGCACGATCAGGATGAGCAACGCAATACCGGGTGCGGTAAGCCAGAAGGGTGCGTTGTACACGGGAGCGATCACAAAGGTGACCTCGGTGTTTCCGGAAACGCCCTCTACGCGGTAGTAACCGCCCTCAAGAGAAACGGTGTAGCCGCTCTTTTCGCTTGCGCGAACCATGGTTCCGGTTGCAGCCTCGTATACGTAAATATCGTTTGCGGTGAGATCATCGCAACGGTTCTGGTACAGGTTTTCAGCAATCGGGATCAGAGCTGTGAAGGCTTGATCTGCCGCGCCGGTAACGCCGACCGTGTAAGCATTGTAGTAGCGGAATCCGCGAACTGCCTTGCGGGCAATGTCATCGGGAATGCTGACCGTCAGCTTTGCGTCGCCTGCAAAGCCCTTCTGACCAACGAGGATCACCTCGTAGCCATCGGCGTTATCGCCAGAGCCTGCATGCACGAACTGCTTGTTGACGTACATGGTAGCGGTGAGGGTGGTTACCTCGTCACCGTTTGCATTCTTGAACACGTAGTTCTCGCTGGTGGGCAGCGTTGCAGTGACCTCGTACGCGCCGCAATCGGAAGAGCCTGCGAATGCGGTTCCGTTGCACTTGTACTCGATCAATGCACGTACGTCTGCGGGAATCTCTCCCAAAACAGCGATGTTGAAGATCGCGGGCTTGGATTCACCGTCGTTCTTCACGTGCGAGATATCCTCCATGCCAACCGTGTAGGTGACCTTGGAGATCAGGACGTTTGCCTGTGCGTTTGCCGTGTTGTTGAGTGCCAGCTGCATGTTTGCCGCATCGGGAACCGTTGCGGTGATCAGGTGGCCGCCCTCTTTCACGGAGCCGTAATCTGCGGGATAGGTGATCACCATCTCGTGAGCGGTGGTACCGTCTGCCTCATATCCAAACACCTTGATCGCAAATGCTGCGGCATCTCCCCAAACGAATTCGTAGGAAGAATCCCAGTCGATGCTCACGATCTGGATCTTTTGGATATCCACGTTTACCGTTACGGCAGGAGCCACGTAGTTGTCGCTCAGAACCGCGGTTACGGTTGCCTCTGCGGGAGCTGCGCCGGTAACGCCGTTTACGGTAACAAAGTATTCACCCTGTACCGCAACCGTTTCGTTTTCCACCGCGTTGGTCAGGTCCAGCTCCGGCAGGGTAACCTTCAAGCCGGCGTAAGTGGTTACACCAACCTTGTAGGTTGTGCTGGCGGTTGCATTGCCCTTCCATGCCAACACACGGGGGGTAACCTTGGCAGCCACGGTGAGATCACGGGGCGCGATGTACTCGCTTGCGTTCTTGCCCGATACGGCAAACGAAACGGTAACCACCGATGCATCCTTCACATCCTTGCTGTTCAGGACTGCGCTCGGAGTTACGGTAACGCCCTCGGGGAGCGCATCCTTGGCTGCATCCGTTAAGGTAACGGTTACATCCGTGGTGCCGTCGTACTCTTTGGTGTAGATGTCGGCCACAGGCTGCCCGTCGAACAGCAGATCATCCTTGGTGATCGTGAGTTCGGCAACGTCGGCAGATGCCATGACCGTGAAGCAACAGATCAGCGTTGCAAGCATCAGAACGATGGCTGCAATGGTAGAAAATCCGAAGCTTCTTGCGTTCGTTTTCATGCGTTGATTTTTCATTACCCATCAACCCTTCCGTTAAAAATTTCGCAGGTATGCAGTATTTTCCCGCAATGGGACATACTGCGCGAATTTACAACCTGTCTTATTATATCACAATAAAAATATATTGTCAACAGAAATTTCTTTATTTTTGCATATGTTTTTCAAAATAATTTCGTTTTTTTGCCTCTGAAAGCGTTTTTGAGGGCGCACGGAGCGCTTTTTTGGAGAGGGTTCCCTCTTTGGGGAATCGCTTCCTGTTATAATTTGCAGAGCATATGCAGGTTTTTCAATTTCCGAAAAAAAGAGCTTCCGCCCAAAAAATCCCCTCTTTCCTGTTTTTTTACATCCTGCAGGTCATTTCCCGCAAAAAACAGCCGCGTTTCCCCTCTTGACAAACGCCTGCGGTTGTTATATAATAGTATACGATAAAAATTGGAAAACGCATCGAAAGGATGTAAAAAATTTATGACTAAGAATGTTTCCGAACTGTTCGGCGCCATGGTGTTCAATGACGACGTTATGCGCGAGCGTCTTCCCAAAGAGATTTATAAATCGCTTGCCAAGACCGTTGCCACCGGAAGAACCATCGATCCTTCCATCGCCGACGTGGTTGCCAATGCGATGAAGGACTGGGCCGTGGAAAAGGGCGCTACGCACTACACCCACTGGTTCCAGCCGCTCACCGGCGTAACCGCGGAAAAGCACGACGCCTTTATTTCCCCCGTGGGAGCCTGCAAGGTGGTAATGGAGTTTTCCGGAAAGGAGCTGATCCGCGGCGAGTCCGACGCCTCCTCCTTCCCCTCCGGCGGCCTGCGCGCCACCTTTGAGGCAAGAGGATACACCGCCTGGGATCCCGCCTCCTACGCGTTTGTAAAGGACGGCACGCTCTACATTCCCACCGCGTTCTGTTCCTACACGGGCGAGGCGCTCGACTCCAAAACGCCGCTTCTTCGCTCGATGGACGCGCTGAACACGCAAGCGCTTCGCATTCTCCGCCTGTTTGGGGATACCGTCACACGGCACGTGGACATTACGGTTGGCGCAGAACAAGAATATTTCATTATCGATAAGGCCATGTACGATCGCCGCAAGGACCTGGTTTACACCGGCCGCACGCTCTTCGGCGCACCCGCGCCCAAGGGTCAGGAGCTGGAGGACCATTATTTCGGCCCTCTGAAGACCCGCATCGCCGCGTTTATGGCTGACCTTGACGAGGCGCTCTGGAAAATGGGCATCAACGCCAAGACCAAGCACAACGAGGCGGCCCCCGCACAGCACGAGCTGGCGCCGATCTACGCCACCGTGAACATTGCAACCGACCAGAACCTGCTGACTATGGAATATATGAAGAAAATCGCCGAAAAGCACGGGCTGGTCTGCCTGCTTCACGAAAAGCCCTACGACGGCGTGAACGGAAGCGGCAAGCATAATAACTGGTCGCTCACCGCGAACGGAAAGAATCTGCTCGACCCCGGAAAAACGCCCGAAGAAAACATTCAGTTCCTTCTGATCCTCGCCGCAATCGTGAAGGCAGTGGACGATTATCAGGATCTGATGCGTATTTCGGTGGCGCATGCGGGCAACGATCACCGTTTGGGTGCCAACGAAGCACCTCCCGCTATCGTTTCGATCTTTGTGGGAGAGGAGCTTGACGCCGTGATCCGCGCGATCATGAGCGGCACCTCCTACCACGGAACCAAGGCGCCGATGATGGATCTCGGCATTCCCACCGTTCCCGTGTTCCGCAAGGATACCACCGACCGCAACCGCACCTCGCCGTTTGCCTTTACCGGCAACAAGTTTGAGTTCCGCATGGTGGGCTCCTCGCAAAACATTGCCATGCCCAACACCGTTCTCAACACCGCAGTTGCCGAATCCTTCCGCCAGTTTGCCGACGTGCTGGAGGGCGCGATCAATTTTGACGTTGCCGTTGCAAAGCTGATCAAGGATACCTTTGTGGCACATCACCGCATCCTCTTTGACGGCAACGGCTATTCCGAGGAATGGGAGAGAGAAGCCGCTCGCCGCGGTCTGCTCAACCTCCGGACCTCCGTGGACGCCTATAACGCCTTCACAGATCCCAAAAACGTCAAGCTTTTCTCCTCGCTGGGTGTTATGAGCGAAGCCGAAATGCGCTCCCGTGAAGAGATCTATTTTGAAAATTACTCCAAGATCGTCAACATTGAGGCGCAGACGATGATCGTGATGGCGTCGCGCGACTACATTCCGGCCGTAGAGACCTACATTGCGCAAATTGCCGACACCGCCGCCAAGAAAACCGCCGTTTGTCCCGACGCCTCCTGCGCCGTGGAAAAGGACATCATCCGTCGGCTCTCCGAGCTCAACGCAACGGCCTACGGCGCCGTGGAGCGTTTGCGCCAAGCCGAAACCGATGCCGCCTCGATCGAAAATGCGCGTGGCCGCGCCGAGTGCTATTGCTCTCGCGTGCTCCCCATCATGGCCGAGCTCCGCGCCGCCGTGGACCAAATGGAAACCCTCACCGCCTCCAAGTGCTGGCCCGTGCCAACCTATGGAGATATGATGTTTAGAGTGTAAGGATGATATTTTTTTGCGGGGAGACCCCTTTTTGAGAAAAAAGGGGTCTCCCCGCGCCCCTCTACCAAAAACTTTTAGAATATTTTTGTAAATAAGAGTATCTGCTTTTGTTTGCGAGAGCATCGCGGCTATATCGTTTAGAGCGAACATCAGTTGCCGCTACGGCAATTTGAGCGTTGCTCAAATTGAGAAGCGAAGCGAAACGCGCACGAAAGTAACCAATTTAGCAATCAAACAAGTACGAAAAGTTTTGAAAGGGCGTGGGAAAACTTTTTCAAAAGTTTCCCCACAAAACAAAAAAAACGAAAACACAGGAGACCTAACATGCGAAAAGCAATGATCATCGGATGTCCGGGGAGCGGAAAGAGCACCTTTGCGCGCGGATTGCAGGCGGCAACGGGGCTGCCGCTGTACCATTTGGACATGCTGTATTGGAACGCCGACCGAACCACGGTGCCAAAGGAGGTCTTTTGCAGACGTCTGCGCGAGATTTTGGAGACCGACGCATGGATCATCGACGGAAATTACGGCTCGACGATGGAAATGCGCTTGGAGAAATGCGACACGGTGTTCTTTTTGGACTATCCGACCGAGGTCTGTCTGGACGGGATCCATGCCCGTTTCGGAAAGCCGCGCGCGGACATGCCGTGGATAGAAACCGAGGAGGACACGGAATTCCTCAATTTTATCAAAGCCTTTGAAGCCGAGAGCCGCCCAACGATCCTTACCCTTTTGGAAAAGCATCCCGAAAAACAGACCGTTATCTTCCGCTCACGCGAGGAGAGTGCCACCTATCTGCAAAGCTTATAAATGGAAACAAAGAAATAGATTCACCAGAGGTTCTTTATGAAAATATGGAAAGAAAAGACATGGCAACACGAAGCCACGGGAACAGATGAAAACGCCATGTTATTCGGCGTGAACATTTTTGGTTATTCATGGATTCCTACCGGCGAAACAGCAATCATTAAAAATCGTTCGGCTACGATTTATTCCGTTCGTATTGATGATACGGAATGCTTTTTTGCAACTTTGGAAGTGAGCCATGGTGTATGGGATTTCTACCTTTTCAAATATTGACACCAATAGTATACCCCCAACAGACAAAAATCTGTCGGGGGTATGTGATATACAACAAGGGGAACCTTCTTTGGAAGATTCCCCTTGTTTGAGCATTGTTATTTTTGATTAGCCAAGCTTAGCCTGGTTGACCTTTACGCCGGGGCCCATCGTGGACGCCAGCACGCAGCTCTTGATATACTGACCCTTAGCAGCGGCGGGCTTTGCCTTAATGATTGCGCCAAGGAGAGCGTCAAAGTTCTCCTGGAGCTTCTCGGTTCCAAAGGAAGCCTTGCCGATGGGGCAGTGGATGATGTTGGTCTTATCAAGACGGTACTCGATCTTACCGGCCTTAGCCTCGGTAACGGCGCGAACAACGTCGGGCGTCACGGTTCCTGCCTTGGGAGAAGGCATGAGTCCCTTCGGGCCGAGAACCTTACCCAGACGGCCGATGACGGACATCATATCGGGGGTAGCGATTACCACGTCGAAATCGAACCAGTTTTCTTTCTGGATCTTTTCTGCGTACTCTGCGCCGCCTGCGTAATCTGCGCCTGCGTCGAGAGCCTTTTGTACGTTGTCGCCCTTTGCAAATACAAGGGTCTTTACGGTCTTACCGGTTCCGTTGGGAAGAACAACGGCGCCACGAACCTGCTGGTCTGCGTGACGGGAGTCAACGCCCAGACGAACGTGTACTTCGATGGTCTCATCGAACTTTGCCTTCGAGGTCTGGCAAACCAGTGCCATTGCCTCGGTAGGATCATACAGCTTGGACTTTTCGATCAGCTTTACGCTGTCGGTATACTTTTTACCCATTTTTGCCATTGTAATTCCCTCCTTACTCCTCAACGGTAACGCCCATCGAGCGTGCGGTACCTGCGATCATGCTCATTGCAGTTTCCAGATTTGCCGCATTCAGGTCGGGCATCTTGGTTTCTGCAATCTTCTGAACCTGTTCCTTGGTGAGCTTTGCAACCTTGGTCTTGTTGGGAGCTGCGGAGCCCGACTCGATGCCGGCAGCCTTCTTGATCAGAACGGGTGCGGGGGGAGTCTTGGTGATGAACGTAAAGGAGCGGTCTGCGTAAACCGTGATCACCACGGGAATGATCAAACCGATGTCATTCTTGGTTCTCTCGTTGAATTCCTTGGTAAATACGGGGATTGCTACACCGTACTGACCGAGCGCAGGACCTACAGGGGGCTGCGGAGTTGCTTTACCTGCGGGCAACTGCAGCTTGATATAACCCAAAATTTTCTTTGCCATGATTTAAATTACCTCCAAATGTGGTTTGTTGCGGAAGAATTCCATAAAAATTTTTCTTCCTCCCACGCGCAACGGCATCGTTGCGAATCAGTTTTGTGCTTCTCCAAGCTTTACGTCCTCGGACGCAAGCTCTACCGGCATATCGCGGTTTCCGCGCTTGATGAGCACCGTGACGTTCTTCATATCGTCGGAAATTGCCTGAACGGTACCCATGTACCCTTCAAACAAGCCGCTGCTCACGGTTACCGTATCGCCAATATTGAAGGAAAGCTTGATCTGCTGTACCTGTTCGATGTCAAGCGCAGCAACCTCCGCGTCTGTCAGCGGAGTGGGACGCGATCCGGGGCCTACGAAGCCGGTAACGCCCGTGATGTTACGAACGGCATGCCAGCTTTCCTCATTCATCACCATTTTGACGTAGACGTAGCAGGGGAAAACCTTGTTTTCCACTTCCTTTTCCTTGTCTCCGTTTTTCTCGATCACGATTTCGGTCGGGATACGGATGTCAAAAATCAGATGGCCGAGGCCTCGGTTTTCGATGATCTTTTCGAGATTTGCTTTTACCTTATTTTCGTAGCCGGAATACGTATGCGCCACATACCATCTCGGACCTACGTTCATTTCATTGATATCACTCATAGCCTCTGCCCTTAGAACAGCTCAATGAATGCGAAAATCCCCTTGTACAGAACGTAATCAAGCAGACAGATCGCAGCTGCGCAGATCACCAGAACGATAATTACCACAATGGTATTCTTCTTGGTCTGATCCCAAGGCAACCAAACGATCTTCTTCGCCTCGCTCTTGTATACGCGAAGGGACTTCTTGATCTTTTCGCGGAACTTGATACCAAGCACAACGCCGGCGATTACAGCCACTCCGGCAACGATCAGCCAAACGATCGTATGCGTGGAGAGCTTCTTGCCGCCTTCGTCCTTCTCTTCCTCAGAAGTATCTGCAGTCGATTCACTCTCGGATTCACTCTCAGATGCAGACTCGGTCTCGCTGTCGCTTTCAGACTCGCTATCGCTTTCGGTTGCAGCCTCGGTGCTTTCTTCGGTGGAGTCGACCTCGGAAGTACTTTCCGTTTCATCGGCAAAAGCAGGAATCGCAAAAAGGGAAACGGTGAGGATCATTGCGCAAAGCACGGCGATCCATCTTTTCAGTTGGGTTCCTTTTTTCATGATTCGGTTTTGATTCCTTTCTTCATTTTTCGGGATGCTTGCCTGTCGCCAATCACTTGGTTTCTTTGTGAAGCGTGTGCTTGCGGCAGAACTTGCAATACTTCATGAGTTCCAGTCTGTCCGGGTCATTTTTCTTGTTTTTCTTCGTGTCATAGTTTCTCTGCTTGCACTCGGTGCATGCCAGAGTAATTTTGACTCTTGCGTCATTAGCCATTTAGCGGCACCTCCCATATAGATTTTTTTGACGCTCCCGGCAAAGGAGCATCCGTGTACCTCCCTCTGAAAGGCACCGATCAACCCGATGACGGGTGGCGCTTGACCGGTGAAGATATGTGGCGTTTTTTCTTACATCGTTCAAAAAAATGCGCACAAAGAAAAAGCCCTTTTGCAGAGGTAGAGACATTATAGCACATTCCGGACACGCTGTCAAGCCTTTTTTTGATTTTTTTGTCTTTTTCTTTTCCTTTCCTACATATATTAGGAGGAAAAAGCGCCGTTTGCCGCGCAAACGCGGCAAACGGCGCATCGGTTACTCCGATCTGTTCCGGAACACGAAAAGCTTACTGATAAAATAATTGGCGATGACAACCAGCACGGCGGCAACCAGCTTCACGGCGTATTCGTTGATCCCAAGCATATCGAAAAAGATCCAGAACATGGCCTCCTGCAAGAGCAGCGTGCTCACGCGGCCGCCCGCAAAGGCCAGAAACTCGCACACGATCGGCACAAACCCGCGCCGCGGGCTTCCAAACACCCAGATGCGATTGGTGACATAGGCAAAGAGCACCGCCGCCGCCCACGCGATCAGGTTGGCCGCGTGGATCAGAAAGACCGTCTCCTCAATTGCCGCGCCCCACACATAGTAGAGCACAAAGCTTACTCCCCAATCCACCGCCGTGGTGAGCCCTCCGAAGATCAGGTACAGGAGCTGCTCCCGATATTTGGCAACGAGTCCTTTGATTTTTTCGAGCATGGTTGATATCCTTTCCTGGCGTGACAGCCTCCGTGTCTCTTGCTTAGTCCAACTTATAGGTGGTTCCGTCCTTGGTATCCACCAGCGTCACGCCCTTGTCGGCCAGGTACGCGCGGATGCGGTCGGCCTCAGCGTAGTTCTTTTCCTTCTTTGCTGTTTTCCGCGCTTCGATCAGTTCCTCGATCTCACGGACGAAGGGATCGTCGGAAAGCGTCTTTTGCTCGGTCTCAACAGCCGTCTCGGCATTGCGCTTGGCGGCGTTTTCGAGCAGATTGAGGCAAAGCACCTGATCAAAGTCGGCCAGGAGCGCCCGCTTGGTGGCTCCGTTGGTCTTGGCCTTGAGCACGTCATACACCGCGGTAACGGCAAGCGACGTATTGAGATCGTTGTCCAGCGCCTTGACGAAATTTGCCTTTTGTGCGGCAAATACCGCCTCATCCACCTCTCCGTCATCGGCCGGAAGCGTTGCAATGCGCGCGATCAGCTTGTTGTACGCAACCTTGGCGTTGTCCATGTTCTCCCACGAGAAGACCAGCGACTTGCGGTAGTGGGATTGCAGGCAGAAGAAGCGGTAGACCATGGGATCGTAGCCCTTTTCGGTGAGCAGCGACACGGTGAGAAATTCGCCCTTGGATTTGCTCATCTTGCCCGAGTTGGTGTTGAGATGCAGCACGTGCACCCACCAGTTGCACCATTTGTGCCCCAGATAGGCCTCGGACTGCGCGATCTCGTTGGTATGGTGCGGGAAAGCGTTGTCGATGCCGCCGCAATGGATGTCCAGGCGCTCGCCCAGGTGCTTCATGCTGATGCAGGAGCATTCAATGTGCCAGCCGGGATATCCCACGCCCCAGGGGCTGTTCCATTTGAGCTCCTGATCGTCGAATTTGGACTTGGTAAACCAAAGCACGAAATCGGCCTTGTTGCGCTTGTTGCCGTCCTCCTCTACGCCCTCGCGGACGCCAACGGCAAGATCCTCCTCCTCAAAATTGTGGAAGACGTAATACTGTTTGAGCTTGGAGGTGTCAAAATAAATGTTTCCGCCGGCCTCATAGGCATATCCCTTTTCGAGCAGCGACTCGATCACGCGGATGAACTCGTCGATGCATCCGGTTGCCGGCTCCACCACCTCGGGGCGGCGGATGTTGAGGGCGTTGCAGTCCTCAAAAAACTTTTCGGTATAGAATTGCGCGATCTCCATCACGGTCTTTTTCTCGCGCTTGGCGCCCTTGAGCATCTTGTCCTCGCCCGTATCGGCATCGGAGGTCAGGTGTCCCACGTCGGTGATGTTCATCACGCGCGTGACCTCATAGCCGCTGTAGCGCAGATACCGGTCCAGCACGTCCTCCATGATATAGGTGCGCAGATTTCCGATGTGCGCAAAATGGTAGACCGTAGGGCCGCAGGTGTACATGCTCACCTTGCCCGGCTCGTTGGGTACAAACTCGTCTCTCGTCTTGGTTGCGGAATTGTATAGAAGCATATTTATGTTTTGCGGGGGGGGGGGGGGGTGGTGGG
>JAFVOP010000091.1 GCA_017505745.1 Clostridia bacterium | reverse complement strand
TACAACACGGGACAATGTGCATTTTCTGTTTCGTGAATCGCCCCTACAACACGGGACAACGTACATTTTCTGTTATGCGTGCATATCGTTATAAAATATGCCCCGGGTGTACTGTAATCGAAATTCTTTAACCGTAAACGCTTTCTTTGCGGTAACTCTTTTCCACTATCCATTTTCATCACCCACCCCATTATAACACAAATCGGCAGAGGAAACAATCCCTCTGCCGAAGTTTTTGTGCCCGTAATTTCTCCGTTAAAGACAACAGAGAAAGGAGCCTCGTTCCTTTTTTGTTCAATCGTAAAGCTTCGCCCAGCGGCGTTTTTTCAGAATTTGCGCAATCACCAAAAGCACCAGGGCAGCCACAATGGCAATGCAGCAAACGTAGATCCCCGTTCCGATGCTGCTCTCCACCTTCAATTCCTCCCAAAGGTCGTTGAGCATCATCAGGCGATCGGGAGAAAGGTTGAGATAGGCCTGGGTCTTCACCTTCTGTGCTTCCTCTCCGTAGAGGATCTCCATGGCGTAGTCGCCCATGTAGTCCCGATACTCCTCATTTCCCACCACCGTGGTCATGGGAGACGCGTAGTAGGTATACTCGGCGTTTGCAACCGCAATCTCCTCGCTGCACATGAAATCAATGTACAGGTGTGCCAGATCGTAATTTTTGGAATTGGCGGGAATGCACATCGCATCCACGTAATGGTTGGTTCCCGCCTCCCCGTTTCTCCCCCGTGTGGGATAGAAGAAGGCCAGATCCTCATTGTCCTCATTCATCGAGAGATAGTCTCCCGCATAGTAGGCAGCCACGGCCGCCGAGCCGCTCTTCATTTTGTTGAAGATCTCGTCCATAACGTAGCCCTGCACCAGATCCTTTTGCGATTTGAGAAGCTCCAGCGCCTCGCGCCACTCGGCCTCACTTGCCTCGTTGACGTCATAGCCGAGCGAATAGAGCGCGGTACCAAAGGCGTCACGGCTGTTATTAAACTGCAAAATGTCACCCGTGTAGTCAGGATCCCACATCAGCTCCCAGCTCCCGATGTTTTCCTCATCCTCGGGAACGATCGATGAATTGTAGATCACGCCGATCATCCCGTAGAAATACGGCACCGAATAGGTATTATCGGAATCTCCCTCGTAATAGACGTTCTCGCCCTTAAAGGCCTCGTCCACGTACTGATAATTGGGGATCTTTTCAAGATCCAACGGCGCAAGCAGATTCTCGCCCACCATGCGCTCGATCATATAGTCGGACGGAATGATGACGTCATAGGTTGAGGATCCGCTGCTGATCTTGGCATACATATCCTCATTGCTGGAGAAGGTGGAGTAGTTGACCTTCACGTTCATGCCCAGCTCTTCTCTGCAGTACCGCTCAAACTCGGCATTCACGTCGAGTGAATCCTCCGAGCCGTCGGAAATATACTCGCCCCAGTTGTACACGTAGAGCGTGGTGGCTCCGCCGCTCTCGCTCCCGCAGGAGGACAGCATTGGGCAAAGGAGGCACAACAGCGCCAGGAATGCGCTGAACACACGAACCGAACGCTTCATCGTACACTCACCCCCTGTGCCTTTTTCACTTTTTTACGCATGCGGCTATCGCCTGCCGAGCCCGCCACGTTGACGGCGATCAGCAACGCCAGGATCACCACAATGATCAGCGTGCAAAGCGCGTACATGCTGAATTTCACCTCATGCGCGGTCTGGTTGTAGATGTAAAGCGGCAGAGTCTTGAAATCGGGCGAGCTGACGAAATGGCTGATCACGAAATCGTCCAGCGAAAGCGTAAAGCTCATCATCAGTCCCGAGACCACGCCGGGAAGAATGCTCGGAAGCTCCACGCGGAAAAAGGTCTGCGCGGGAGTGCATCCGAGATCAAGCGCCGCCTCGGTCAGATTCTTATCCATCTGTCGGAACTTGGGAAGCACCGAAAGAATGACGTAAGGCAGGTTAAAGGTGGTATGCGCCAAAAGCATCGTCCAAAAGCCCAGCGTATTTTCCAGCTTCAGAATTCCCGCCACACCCACGAACAGGAGCATCATCGACACACCCGTTACGATATCGGGGTTCATCATGGGAATATTGGAAACGCCCTCAGCAAGACGCTGGTAGCGCTTGCTCTTTGCGCGGGCAATGCTGAACGCAGCCAACGTGCCGATCAGGGTAGCGATCAGGGATGACGCCACCGCCAGGATCAACGAATTCTTGAGCGCCTCAAGCGCCTCTCCGTCGCGGAACAGCTCCTTGTACCAGTAGAGCGAAAAGCCCGAAAAATGACTCAGGCTTCCCGATTCGTTAAAGGAGAACAGGATCACAACCAGAATCGGTGCATAGAGGATCAGAAAGATCAGTCCAATATAAAACTTTGACAAAAATTTCATACGATGATGTCCTCCCCGCTATCCGAGAATTTGTTCATCACCGCAAGCGAGATGAGGATCAGGATCATCATCACCAGAGAGATGGCCGCGCCCGTGTGGTAGGTCACCGCGTTCTTGAACTGGCGCTCGATGGTATCTCCGATGAGATCAAAGGAGCCGCCGCCCAGCTTTTGCGAGATGTAGAAGGTACTGATCGAGGGCACGAACACCATGGTAACGCCCGAGATCACGCCCGGCATGCTCAAGGGCAGGATCACGTGAAAGAGGGTTTGGCGGTTGTTGCAGCCAAGGTCCGATGCCGCCTCCAGATACCGCTTGTCGAGCTTGGTCATGGTGGTGTAGATCGGCAGCACCATATAGGGCAGAAAATCGTAGATCATACCCAAAATCACCGCCGCATCGGTGCCAATAAAGGTCAGCTTTTTTCCGCCAAGGCTTGTGAGAAAGGCGCTGACCAGTCCGCCGTTATCAAGCAGGGCCATGAGCGAATAGGTGCGGATGAGCAAACTGATCCACATGGGAAGCATCAGCAACACCATCAAAATATTGCGTGCGCGCTCGGACATCCGCGCCATACAGTAGGCAAGCGGGTATCCGATGAGAAAGCACACCGTGGTGGCGATCAGCGAAAAGCCGAGCGACATCACAAAGGTATGCGAATAAGACGAAAGAGAGAGGATATTCTCCAAGGTAAAGCTGCCGTTGCGGTCGGTAAACGCGAAGTACACGACGAACAAAAGCGGCGCGATGATAAAGATCGCCGACCAAAGCAGGTGCGGAGCGGCAGCCATCCGCTCAAACACAGACCGTTTTTTCATTCTTCTTCCAGCTCCTCCGTCACGTCAGAAAGTTTTTCCAGCTCATCACTGAAGGAGGAATAATCTCCGAACATTCCGGAGAATTCGGATTTTTTCATAATGTGGATCGCATCGGGATCGATCGAAAGGCCAATCGTCTCGCCCTCCGCCACAAAGTCGGTGGTTTGGATCATCCACTTAAAGCCGGCCACGTCCACGATGATCTCGTAATGCACACCTTTGAAGGTCACACCCGTAACCAGCCCCTTGAGCATTCCCTTGTCGGGAGCCACCACGTCCACGTCCTCGGGGCGCACCACCACGTCAACGAGCTCATTCTTGGCAAACCCGCCGTCCACGCAATCAAACACGTGTCCCGAGAATTTCACGCGGTAGTCCTCGAGCATCATGCCGTCCACGATGTTCGATTCTCCGATAAAGTCAGCCACAAAGGCATTCACCGGCTCATTGTAGATATCGGTGGGCGTGCCGATCTGCTGGATGCGACCGTTCTCCATCACCACCACGGTATCCGACATCGAAAGGGCCTCTTCCTGGTCGTGAGTGACGTAGATAAAGGTAATTCCGGTTTGGTGCTGGATGTTTTTCAGCTCGTTTTGCATATCCTTGCGGAGCTTAAGGTCCAGGGCAGAGAGAGGCTCGTCCAACAGCAACACCTTGGGCTGATTGACCAGTGCGCGCGCAATGGCAACGCGCTGCTGCTGACCGCCCGACAGCGTGCTGACACGGCGGCGCTCAAAGCCCTTGAGGTTTACCAAGGCAAGCATTTCCTTAACCTTGGTTTTGATCTCTGCATCGGGACGTTTATGGATTCGAAGACCGAACGCGATGTTATCAAACACGTTCAGATGCGGGAACAGCGCGTAACGCTGAAACACCGTGTTGACTTGACGCTGATAAGGCGGCAGATCGTTGATCCGTTTGCCGTCGAAAAACACGTCGCCGGCATCGGGCGTTTCAAAGCCGCCGATGATCCGCAGAGTGGTGGTCTTTCCGCAACCGGAGGGACCCAACAAGGTGATAAATTCTTTGTCGTGGATCTCCAGACTCAAATTGTCCAGAACGGGCTCTCCGTCAAAAGACTTGGAAATGCCGTTCAGCCGAATCAGTACCTCTTTGTTCATTCCGCATAAATACTCCTTTAGATAGAAAAATAAAAAAATATTCATGGAACTAAACGGACACGCGCCCGCGGTCGAATGGCTTCCCTTCCGTGGCTGAAAAAATGGAAAAAGCCGCGCTTCGACACTCTGACCATAAACTACGATGTATATTGTAACAGATATAAAGGCAAATTGCAATACATTTCCGAAAAAAACTGAAAAATTCGTCATTATTCACAGTAAATCGCGCCTATTTGGAATCAAACGGATTTAGCCGACGAAAATCGGCGGTTTTCTCGGCTTTTCTCCCGAATCCTCCAAAATCCGCCCGTTTTGCAGACCGCGCCCGCAAACAGCCTGCCAAGAGGCCAAAAACGGGATTCGGGGGACAGAAAAACCGCCGCGCAAAGATTCGCGCGGCGGTAAAACAGGGATCGTAAATCAATCCGGAAGAGCTGTAATCGTGCCTGCAAGTCCTGCGGCAGCGGTTACCAACGGTCCCGCATAGGACTGCAGAACGCCACTCCAGTTGGAGTTGTTTTCGCTGATCTTGTCGCGGAACAGATCCACCGTCATATTCTTGGAGGAGATCGAATCCTTGAACAGATCCTGGAAGATGCGGCCGGCGTCAAACACGTTGGAGTCGATCGCATAGTTCCACATCATAGCGTCCTCGGGCTCCTCGGAGTAGCGTCCCTTCATCATTTTGTCAAAGATGGCAGGACGGGTGACCTCATAGGATTCCTCAGAAAGTGCCTGCATGAACGCCGCGGCCTCGCGACGATATTTTCCCTGCGATGCAATGCTGTACATGTTGTACGGGAAGGACTGTGTGCAAGCGTAGCCGTTTTGAGACTCGCTGTGCTTCGGTACGGGCAGCACGCCAAAATCCAGCTTGTCAGCGTTGGAGTGCGTGTTGTACGCATGGGAAGCGGGGGCCATGCTGAAGAGCACCTTGCCCTCTGCAAAGTTCAGGCGAGTAGGGTTATAGCTTTCCTCAATCACGCCGCCGTTGCCGGAATCGTGCAGGAATTCGTTCACCTGCTCGAGCAGATTGCCCATGAGCGTGGGCTCCAGGAAGGCATCTCCAACCGCAAAGGAGCCGTCATCGGCAACCACCGTGGTATATCCGCCGCCGTAGAAGAAGTTGTCGATCAGCTGTGCGTAGGTGTTAAAGCCCACACGGTCGCCGCTATCCTTCTTTCCGCTGTTGTTGGTATCCAGATAGATCCCCTCCGTGAGGGTGATCATCTTGTCCAGCGTCCAGGTTCCGCTTTCCACCAGCTCATACAAATCGGCCTTGCCCCAGTTGGTCTGGATCTTCTGATTGATGCTGAAGTCCTTTACCATATCCTTGTTGAAGTAGACCACACTGGTCATAAAGAGCAGGCAAACGGAAATATCACCGGTTGCAAAATACAGCTTGTTTCCAACCGACACGTCCTCCACCATGGAGTGTGCCCATCCGTCGGATGCAAAATCCAACAGATTGTATTGCATGAGGTTGGAGAGCACGCCGCGGGTCATCAGGCCTGCGGAATAGGTGCTCTTATTGAAAATGATGTCATACTTTCCGCCGTTGCGGTTTTCACGGTCCGCCTCGTCCGCAAATGCGGCTGCGTTTGCCGCAGAGGTAGAAGCCGTCCACTTGGTGCTGACCTTAAGCCGCGTTTCGGCATAGTCACAACGGTTGAACACGGCCTGGTCGATCAGGTCCGAATGCTCCGTGATCTCCTCCACGTATTCGCCAAACTCCGAGGCCGAGCCGTTGAGAATGTTCAGGACCGTGCCCTCGAAGGTCACGCCGTTGAGGATACTCACCTTTTCGGTTTCGGACTCCGAAGCATTTTCGGTCGTGCTTCCGGATTCCGTGTTAGAGGACCCCTCTTCGCTTTCCGTGGAAGAATCCTTGGGATTGGACGAATCCGGGTTGCAAGCAGAGAACGCCGACACCAGCATCAGAAGCGCCAGAATCAACGCCAACAGTTTGGAAATTCGCATGGTAAAGATCTCCTTTCACATCATGGTGTTTTTTTAGGGGATGGGCCATTATAATTATAAAGGGAACGCTTTTCAAAAACCAGACATTTTCGTATCCTATGTGTTCATTTTTGTGCACAAAAGTGAATTGTTTTTTCTTTTGTCAAATCTGTTCTCCATCAAAAAAACGAAGGAACAAACTCATGGAAAAGGCCAATAGCGAAAGCCCGTCGCCCGCGCGGAGCAAGGCGTATACGGCGATTGCCCACAGGAGAAACAGAAACAAAAAAGAGGACAGGCGCAGCACACACCGCACCGTCCGCGCAGAAAAGCAGGCAGAGAGCGCCGATTCCAGCATGCGTCCGCCGTCAAAGGTGCGAATGGGGAGCAGATTCAGAAGTCCCAGCACCAAGGAAACGCAGGAAAAGACCTGCGCATGCGGAGAAAGGCTCCAGAGCGGTGCCGCCAACGCCGCCAAACAGAGACTGGTAAGCGGTCCCGCCGCGCAGAGCAGCCATTCCTCCCCGTAGGAAAGCATGCGCCCCGTTACCTCCATGCGCGCCCCCAAAAAATCGATGCGTAGCTGCCTCAGGGGGATCCCCATCGCCCCGGCCGCCAAAAGATGCCCGCATTCGTGCAGCAAAGCCGCGAAAAGCGTGAGCGCGCAAAGTCCCGACCGATCCGAAAGAGCCATCACAACCAACATTCCCGCCACCGCGGGTGAAATCCGCAAGCCCATCCGTTTTTCCATGCATTCCCCTCCCGTCCTTCAAAAAAGGATATGCAGGACCGAAAAGGGTTATGATGTTCCCAACCAAAACGGGTGTTTCAGGAATTTATTTTTTTGTGGGGGAACTTCTTGAAAGAAGTTCCCCCACTCCCCTTCAAGAACTTTACACACATTTTTATTGCGAAATTCTTGGAAGGGGGTAAAACGTGCAAGCACGTTGGGGGAACCTTCTTTCCCAAAAGCTCCATTAACGTAAAAACATAAAATTTCCATGTAAAAACTATCTTGTGGACCATTTTGGGAAGCGGACCCAAAATGGTAGCGGGAGCTATTGTTTATCCACCGCGCACGAAACAAACCAATTTAGCAATAAAGATGTTCGTAAAGTTCTTGAAAGGGGTCTGGGGGAAACTTCTTTCAAGAAGTTTCCCC
>JAFVOP010000090.1 GCA_017505745.1 Clostridia bacterium | reverse complement strand
GGCGAGGGTTCGCATTCGCCGCCCGAAGATCGACAAGCTTGCTTGTCAGGCGCAGGGCGCGCGAATCTTCCAATTCCCTTGGGAATTGGAATACCCCTCTCTATAAACCGATGCAATCGCATCGGGCGGCTTTGGATTTTCTTTTTTCGTTTGGTTGTGCCGTGGCGTGTGCTTGGCTCGGCGAGCGTAGCGAGCCGACTTGTATCAAGACAAGCACACGCCACGGTGCCAAAATGAACAATTTAACATTTATTTACTTGAAAAGTAGTTTGAATTGTGATATAATAGTTTAAGTTGGAGGTGAAGTATATGCGCTATTTTTCATTAGCAACAGCACTTCCCATTTTGGAAATAAAAGATATTTGCAATGATTACATAGAATGCGAAGCGCATTCACCGTGGGATATTTTTAAGGAATATACCTCTGCAAGAGCAGGACTTCATTTGTATGACAAAGGCAACTCGATTATAGGATATTGGGAATCCGGCGAAAGAAACAGATCAGATTCTTTGTTGCGCGCAAAGAATTGGGTGGTGTTGCGGATGAAGGAAAAGAATAATCAAACGACAATTTCGGGATGCGTATTTTTCTGCCCTACTTTGTTTTTTGCTCTGTTAGTTGGATTCCTGACGATATTGTTTTGTTCGGATTTTTTAACAGTTTTGCTTTTTATGCTTATATCTACGGTCCTTCTTTGGAGTTCAATGAAGGAACAAGCAATCATACTTAACTATATCAAAAAATTTTTCATGCGGTAATTTTATCGTCACCCACGGAGAAATTATGAAAATCATTGAAACAAAATTAAATGAAAATCAGTTTATAAATCGTCTTGATACGTTTTACCGAAAAAAAGAACGGTTTGACAGAGGCTATAACGACAAGGATTTGTATGTGATTAAAAGGAACAAAAATAAATTTTGGATGAGCAAGCACTACGCATTGGTAGGCAGAACCGACGGATATATGAATACTTGCTTATATTGCTCCTATATCGTCAATGATAACGGATTTGTTTCAGTAAAATACCGTTTTGGAAAGTTACCTATGTTCTTGATACCATTTACAATTTCCTTGATCATCGGAGCTTTTATTGGGGGAGGAGTGGTTATTGACATAGCCTTGTATGGCAATTCGGATTGGAATAACGTTTTAGTTACCGCTCTTTTTTGGAGTTTAGGATTGGGAGGCTTGATAATCAGATCCCCTAAGGAGAGAAGAGAGTTAGAAAATTACCTTAAAAAGATATGTGAAACCAAGTATAACTAATGTAAGTAACAAATAGAGTAGGAGGTTTTTATGTCACAAATTCAAGTGAAGGAAAATCAAATTGTCGTAAAAGGAAATTCATTGTTTCTATGGATTTGTTGTGGCGCTGCTTTTATGGCTTTTATGGGGTTATCCCTCCTTTTGGAAATACTTCCTTTTACTGAAGAACATGGTACGGAAGATATCTTTGGGGTTGTGTTTATGTTGATATGGGTATCTATCGTGTTTTGGATGGGACTTACTGCACTCTCGAATTACAAAAGAAAGATAATCATTGATGATACAGGTGTCAAGTGTAGTACAATTATAAAAACCAAGCACTATGATTGGTCGGAAATTAAGGACTTCGGTCTTTCCTATTCGGGGCAGGTTCGCGGTGGTGGAAATACATACGACCTTTATTTTTCAAAGAAGCAACAAAAAACGAAAAACAACTGCAAAAAAAGATTAAAGGGAGATGTAATCAAAATATTTATCTTTGGTGACGACTATCGAGTTGCATCCGAAAAAGTCATTCCTTACTGTGAAAAATATGCAACTAAGCCGCCGTTTGTCGGAGAAGATAAGTATCACTTTATATGATAATAAAGGGTCGTTTTACGTCTCACTCTCTCCGCCACAAAAATACCGCCCGAAGCAATCGCATCGGGCGGTATTTTTGTGGCGGAGCGGTTTTCAACGATGTCTGAAATCAAAGATTATTTGTCTGATCTCGCATTGACTTTGTTTTTGATTCCTTTATAATAGAAAGTGGACAAGAACGAAAGGAGCAGAACGATGAAATTTTTACTGTTTGCCGATCTCCATTGCCATGCAACCTGGCCGATCCACTCCACCAAGGAGCTGGAAATCATGCAAAAGCGGGCCGAGGAAGAGGGCTGTGATTTTATGATCCACGCGGGAGACCTTTGCTTTGACGCTGCCGCAAACGCCGAATTTATCGAGCAGTACAACAACTTCCATATCCCCTCCTACCACGTGCTTGGCAATCACGATGCCGACAAAACCCCGTTGGAAACGGTATTGAAGATGTACCGCATGCCCAACAATTACTATTATTTTGACTGTAAGGGTTACCGCATCATCGCGCTGGATCCCAACTATTTTCTGCTCAATGGAGAGTATATCCACTACGATATGGGCAACTACTATCCCTATTCGAACGGCAACTACCGCGATTGGGTTCCGCCCGAACAGCTCAAATGGTTGGAGGAGACCATTGCCTCCTCGCCCTATCCCTGTTTGCTCATCGCGCACGAAAGCTTTGAGCGTGAGGCCGACGGCGTCCGGAACCAAACGGAGGTCCGCCGCATCATCAACGAGGCAAACGCCAGACGTCCGCACAGCGTACTCATGTGCATGAACGGGCATTACCACACCGACTACCTCCGCATTCTGGACAACGTCTGCTATCTGGACGTCAACTCTGCGGTGGGCATGTGGATCCCACATCCCCACGATCTTTACGCCGAGGAGCTGCGCACGGCGTACAAGGGCTATCGCTATCTGGTATGCTACGGGCAGCTGCCGGTCTACTGCATCGTTACGGTGGAAGGAACCACCGTTACGATCGACGGCGTGAAGGGCGGGCTTCTTGACGGTGTCACGCGTGAAATGACCGGAAACGGCGTTCTCGATGAAGCGGGACGTGCTACCACCGGCGATATTCAAACGGCTAAAATTACGCTTGGTTGACCGATACGTGTAAAATCATTGATATTCATTATACATGCGGAGCCGACTCTCCATGCGGGAGTCGGCTCATTTTGGTTCTCTCTTCTCTCCGATCCTCCGTTGTGCAGTGGGCGAGGAGCCGAAGCGCTTTTTGTAAAGACGGTAGAAGGCGGAATAATCGTGGAATCCGCAGGCCTGGCTGGCGGAAAGCGCGCTCTCTCCCTTTGCCATGCGCTCCTGGACTGCCACAAGACGCTTGGAGAGGATATAGTTGTAGATCGAGGTCCCCGTCAGATCGCGGAACACGCGGTTGAGCTGCGCGGGGCTCAGATGCACTTCCCGGGATAGTGCACCTACCGAAAGCTCTTCGTTCAGATGCAGATTGATGTAACGCAAGAGTTGCCGGCCGCTCTCGTTGCCGTCGAGCGGTGCGTGACGTAAGGGAGTTGTTTCCCGGCGAAAGACCCGATTGACGGCGTAAAGCAACGTGGAAAGGTGCGAAAGGATCACCGATTCGGGAGAGAATTCGGCACAGCTCTCCAGCATCTGTTGGAAAATGACGAGCGGTTGAATACCGTCAAATTCGAGCTCGGCGTAATGATTTCGCTCGCCCAGGTTCCGATCGAGAAAGGCCGAGAGAAGCTCCTCGGAAAATCCGTGATCCAGGAGCAGCTGGGGATTAAAATTCAACGTGTATCGCTCATAAGGCTCGCTTTTGTTTACCAGAAGCTTGTGCGTTTCGGCGTTTCGCATGAGCATCAGGCTTCCCGGATGCAGATCGTAAAGCTGTCCCTCCACGATATATCCCACCTTTCCCGTGACCACGCAAAGCAATTCAAAATCCTCGTGCACGTGCAAGGAAAAGGTGCGATCGGATGGATTTTGGTCAATGCCGTGGGTGAGGATCAGCCCCGTGGAAACGTATTTTTCATGAATCATGCGACATATCTCCCATCTCTTTTTTTTTATTATAGCATAGAATGATTGAAAATGCAATGTATTTTGATTCTTTTTTCAATTCCATTGCAAATAAATTTTTTATATAATATAGTTGTTAATATGTAATGAAGAAAAGGAGAATGCAAATGAAACTGACCTTTCGTTGGTACGGGGACAGCGACCCCGTAACTCTTGCGCAGATCCGTCAGATCCCCATGATGAGCGGGATCGTATCGGCGGTGTACGACGTATCTCCCGGAGAGGTATGGAGCGTGGAAAGCATTCGCGCCATCCGCAAAAAGGCCGCGGACGCGGGTCTGGAATTTGAGGTGGTGGAAAGCGTACCCGTTCCCGAGGAGATCAAGTACGGCGGACCCAACGCCGATCGCCTGATTGCCAACTATTGCGAAAACATCCGCAGGCTCGGCAAGGAGGGCGTGAAGTGCGTATGCTACAACTTCATGCCCGTGTTCGATTGGCTCCGCAGTGAGCTCGAGCATCAGAATCCCGACGGCTCCAATTCTCTGGCTTACGACGAGGAGACGTTGAAGACCATGGATCCCGCGGCGGGCGGACTGTCGCTGCCCGGTTGGGACGAGAGCTACACCAAGGAAGAGCTGGGACGTTTGCTCGACATCTATAAGAAGCTGACCGAGGAGGACATCTGGCAGAACCTGACGCGCTTCCTTGAGGCCGTGATCCCGGTTGCCGAGGAGGCAGGCGTGAACATGGCAATCCATCCGGATGACCCGCCGTGGGGCCTCTTCGGACTTCCCAGAATCATTACCTGTGAGAAGAACTATGATCGCTTCCTCAAAATCGTGGATTCGCCCGCAAACGGACTCACCTTCTGCACGGGCTCGCTCGGCGCGTCCGGGGACAACGATCTGGTGCACATGGCGGCAAAATACGCCGACCGTATTCACTTCCTGCACCTGCGCAATATCCTGCGCGACGGCGACAAGCGCTTCTCGGAGGTGGGACATCCCACCGCGTGCGGCTCGATCGATATGTACGGCATCGTAAAGGCGTTGTGCGACAATGGCTTTGACGGCTACGTGCGTCCCGACCACGGAAGAATGATCTGGGGCGAGACCGGAAGATACGGCTACGGTCTGTACGACAGAGCACTTGGTGCCGCTTACATCGTAGGCCTCTTTGAGGGCATTGAAAAAACGAAAGGATAAAAAGACATGAGTCAGATGATTTTTGAAAATAAGGTTGCCGTTGTTACCGGTGCGGGTGGTGTGCTTTGCTCGTCCTTTGCCAAGGAGCTGGCAAGCAAGGGCGCAAAGGTGGCTCTGCTCGACCTCAATTTTGAGGCGGCGGAGACAGTTGCCGAGGAGATCCGCCAAACCGGCGGTGTTGCCAAGGCATACCGTGCCGACGTGCTCGACCGCGCGTGCCTCGACGGACTTGCCAAGGAGATTCACACCGATCTCGGCAAATGCGACATCCTCATCAACGGCGCAGGCGGAAACAGCCCCCGTTGCACCACCGCGCACGAATATTACGAGGAGGGCGACGAGGTGACGCAGGAGATCAAGACCTTCTTCAACCTCGATCGCAAGGATTTTGACTTTGTATTCGGACTCAACCTCATGGGAACCCTGCTTCCCACACAGGTCTTTGCCCCCGATATGCTGCATCGAAACGGATGCATCCTGAACGTGTCCTCGATGAATGCGTTCCGTCCCTTGACCAAGATCCCCGCATACAGCGCGGCAAAATCGGCAGTCTCCAACTTTACCCAGTGGCTCGCCGTACATTTTGCGGGCTGCGGCATCCGCGTTAATGCGATCGCGCCCGGATTCTTCGTTACCAAGCAGAATCAGGCTCTGCTCTTTCACGAGGATGGGACTCCCACCCCTCGTACCGACAAGATCCTGCGCGCCACCCCCATGGGACGTTTCGGCAAGCCCGAGGAGCTGCTTGGCACGCTGAACTGGCTGTGCGATGAGAAGGCGTCGGGATTTGTGACCGGTGTGGTAGTTCCCGTAGACGGCGGATTTTCTGCCTACTCGGGTGTTTGATCCATATTAATTAGGAGGACAAATCATGATCCGATTATCTGCATTCGCGGACGAGGCTTCGTCCCAGATCCGCGGTCAAATCGAAGCTATGCGCCGCAACGGCATCTCTCTTCTGGAGATCCGCGGCGTAGACGGAACCAATATTTCGAAGATCACGGCGGACAAGGCCAAGGAGGTGCGCCGCATGCTCGACGATGCGGGCATGCAGGTTTGGTCGATGGGCTCTCCCATCGGCAAATACGCGCTTGCCGACGACTTTGCTCCGCATCTGGATGAGTATAAGCGCATTCTGGAGTACGCCGATATTTTCGGCGCGAAAAAGATCCGCCTGTTCAGCTTTTACGCTGTGGAGGGCGAGAGCGAGGAGACTACGCTTGAGCGCGTGCTCGAGCGCCTGAACGCGTTCTGTGAGCTGGTTCCCGACGGTGTGACACTTTGCCACGAGAACGAGAAGCATATTTTCGGCGAGACACCCGAGAAATGCCTCAAGCTGCATCAGGCGCTTCCCAAGCTCCGCGCGGTGTTTGACCCCGCGAACTTCGTACAATGCGACGTGGACACGCGGAAGGCATGGGAAATGCTTCGTGAATACGTGGACTATCTGCACATCAAGGATGCGAGATTCGACAATCACAAGGTGGTTCCCGCAGGCAAGGGCGACGGCAACCTGCCTTACATTATGGGCGAGTACGTCAAGCGCGGCGGCGAGGTGATGACGCTCGAGCCGCACCTCAAGGTTTTTGACGGACTGGCCGCGCTCGAAAACGGCGAGTCGCTTCCCGAGGGCGTGGAGACGTACCGCTCAAATGACGAGGCGTTTGATGCCGGCGTTGCGGCTCTGCGCGACGTGCTTGCCGGTCTTTAATATTTGATTGAAAAAAAGGAGAGACGTTATGATTATTGGTGCACAAGTGTTTACCGTTCGCGAGTTTGCAAAAACGGTTGAGGATTTTGCTGAGACCCTCAAAAAGATCGCGGACATCGGATATACCACCGTGCAGGTATCGGGAACCTGCGAATTTGATCCCGCATGGCTCAAGGGCGAGCTGGACAAGAACGGACTGCAATGCGTGCTGACCCACACCAAGGGCGACAGGATGCTGGCCGATCCCGCGCAGGTCTGCCGTGATCACGCCGTATTCGGATGCCACAACATCGGCATCGGCGCGATCCCCGGCGGTAAGATCGACGATGAGATCTATGAAAATTTTGCGAAGGATTTTCTGCCCGTGGCAAAGGTCTTCCGCGACAACGGCTGTAAGCTGTACTATCACAACCACCAGATGGAATTCCAGAGAGACAGAAACGGAAAGATCTTCCTGGACCGCTTCCTCGAGGACTTCACCCCCGATCTGCTTGGCGTCACCTTCGATACCTATTGGGCGCAGTACGGCGGCGCCGATCCCGCGGCCTGGCTCTCCAAGCTTGGCGGACGCGTGGAGTGCATCCACCTCAAGGATATGGCAATCGTGGATAAGGAGCAGAGAATGGCTCCCGTGGGCTCCGGAAACATCAACTTTGACCGCGTATTGCAGGTCGCAGAGGACGTGAACGTGAGCTATCTGCTCGTGGAGCAGGACAAATGCTATGACGAAGATCCCTTCGTTTGCCTCAAAAAGAGCTATGACTATCTGACCGCACTCGGTCTGCATTGATCAAATAAAGGAGAAGAATCATGGAACAAAAAGTGAGACTTGGTATCCTCGGATACGGAAATATGGGAAGAAAGCACGCCAAAAAGCTGTTGGCCGGGGAGTGCCCCGAGATCGTGCTGACCGCGGTTTGCGACGATAAGCCCGAAAAGCTGGCGCTCGCAAAGGAGGAAATGGGTGAGACGGTGGCTTGCTTTGCAAGCTATGAGGAAATGGCGGCAAGCGGTCTGATCGATGCGCTGTTGGTTGCCGTTCCGCACTACGATCACCCCACCTACGCCATCAAGGCCATGCGTGATGGCCTGCACGTTCTGATCGAAAAGCCCGCAGGCGTGTACACCGAGCAGGTTTTGGAAATGAACCGCGTGGCAGACGAATGCAACGTAGTGTTTGCGATCATGATGAACCAGAGAACCAACTGCATCTACCGCAAGATGCGTGAGATCGTGCAGAGCGGAGAGCTTGGCGCGATCCGTCGCACCAACTGGCTTATCACCAACTGGTACCGTTCGCAGTGCTACTACGATTCGGGCGACTGGCGCGCCACCTGGTCGGGTGAGGGCGGCGGCGTTCTGCTCAACCAGTGCCCCCACAACCTCGACCTGTGGCAGTGGATCTGCGGCATGCCCAAGACCGTTTCGGCACGTCTGCATTTCGGTAAATGGCACGACATTGAGGTGGAGGATGACGTCACGGCCTACGTGGAATACCCCAACGGAGCCACCGGTGTGTTCATTACCTCCACGGGCGATACCCCCGGCACCAACCGCTTTGAGATCCTGATGGAGCGCGGCAAGCTGGTGGCCGTTCAGGAGGGCAAGGAAGGAAGCCTGACGATGTGGAAGACTGAGATGAGCGAGCCCGAGTTCTCGGCTACCAACACCGCTCCCTTCGCACAGCCCAAGGCAGAGAAGATCGAGGTGGAGACCGACGGAGAGAATCCCCAGCACATCGGTGTGTTGAATGCATTCGCGGCACATATTCTGCGCGGCGAGCCCCTGGTGGCAGACGGCCGCGAGGGTATCAACGGACTTACCATTTCCAACGCAATGCATCTGTCCGCCTGGACCGGTAAGGACGTTGATCTCGACCACTTTGATCACGCACTCTTCCGCGAGGAATTGATGAAGCGCGTGGCAACCTCCCGCCGCAAGGCGCCTACCGCCAACCCCGGACAGGTGGTTGACCTGGAGGGTACCTTTGGATCATGAGCGGTGAGGAAGTCGTAAGACTTGGAATCATCGGCATCGGCAATATCGGAACGGCGCATGCCAACTCGGTGTACGGAGGTCACGTGCCCGGAACGGTACTGACGGCGCTTTGCGACAGCGATCCTGCGCGTGCACGGGAGTTGCAGGAGCTTTATCCCGACGTAGCGGTCTTTGAGGACGCCGAGGAGTTGTTTGCCTCGGGTACGGTGGATGCCGTGGTGATCGCAACCCCGCATTATAGCCACCCCACGCTGGCTATCCGCGCCTTTGAAAGCGGATTGCACGTCCTCTCCGAAAAGCCGATCGGCGTTTCCTGCGCCAAGGCGAGGGAGATGGTGGCGGCGGCAAAGGCGAGCGGCAAACGCTTTGCCGTGATGTTCAATCAGCGCACCAACAAGCTCTTTATCCGGGCGCGTGAGCTGGTGCAGGGCGGCGCTTTGGGCGAGCTCAAGCGGTCGGTGTGGATCATCACCAACTGGTATCGCAAGCAGTCTTACTACGATTCGGGCAACTGGCGCGCGACGTGGTCGGGCGAGGGTGGCGGAGTATTGATGAATCAGGCGCCGCACAACCTGGATCTGTGGCAGTGGATCTGTGGCATGCCCGTGCAGGTGCAGGCAAGCTGTGACGTTGGAAAGTACCATGATATTGAGGTGGAGGACGATGCTACGCTATTCGTACGCTACGAAAACGGAGCAACGGGCGTGTTTATCACGTCCACGGGAGACTATCCCGGCACCAACCGCCTGGAGATCACGGGTACGCGTGGGAAAATCGTGATCGAGGGAGGAACGCTGACCCTGCAAACCCTCTCGGTGGACGAGCGTACGTATTGCTTCGGGACCGATCCTGAAAAGCCGACCTGGGAAACCGCGGTGATCGAGGACGAGAAGATCAACGGACACCGCGCGGTGCTTGCAAACTTCGCGCGCTCGATCCGGTACGGCGACGCGCTGATCGCACGCGGCGAGGAAGGCCTGAACGAGTTGACACTCTGTAACGCGGCGTATCTTTCGGCGTGGACGGGCGAGAGCGTTTCGCTTCCCATGGATGACGAGGCGTATCAAGCCGCGCTTGAGGAACGCGTGCGGACCGGGCGGAAGGCGCAGCTTTCCAAGAGCCGCAGCACCCACAACGGAGAATATCTGGCCCGTTGGAACACCAATTGGTAAACGAACGGACCTCTTGCAGCTGGCGAGAGGTCCGTTTTTGTGCGCAAAAAATGATTTTCAAAGAAAGGAATCGGTACAAAAAACGGCAAAAAAGCGAGAAAACGCGAGATTGTGCGGTGATAGATTAAAATTGTTGAAAAAAATTCAAAAAAAGGCTTGACAAGCCGAGGGGCTTGTGGTATAATAGGCGAGCATGAAAAAATATGTTTAATTTTGTTTGGAGGAACACTACAATGTCTACATTTATGCAGAAAAAAGAAAATGTAGTTCGCAAGTGGTATATTCTGGACGCTGCGGGAAAGCCCATGGGCAGAACCGCCGTTGCAGCTGCTGACCTGCTCCGCGGCAAAAACGCTCCCGAATTTACCCCTCATGTCGACTGCGGCAACTTCGTAATCGTGATCAACGCCGACAAGGCCGTTCTCACGGGTAAGAAGATGGAAGATAAGTACTACTATCATCACTCCGGTTATATCGGCGGTATGAAGGCAGTACAGGCAAAGACCATGATGGCAACCAAGCCCGAGCGCGCTATGGAGCTCGCAATCAAGGGCATGCTTCCCAAGAACAGCCTTGGCGCAAAGGCTTTCACCCGCCTGAAGGTTTACGCCGGTGAGGCTCATAAGCACGAGGCTCAGAAGCCCGAAGCTTACGAGATTTAATTGAGAGAAAGGAAGGACAAAACAGATGTATACCAGTTCTAAGCCCTATTTCTACGGCACCGGCAGAAGAAAGAAGTCCGTTGCACGCGTTCGCATCGTTCCCGGCACGGGCGCGATCACGATCAACAAGCGCGACATCGACGATTATTTCGGTCTTGAAACTCTCAAGCTGATCGTAAACCAGCCCTTTGGCGTAACCGGAACCGAAGGCAAGTTTGATATTATCGCAACCGTAAACGGCGGCGGTATTTCCGGCCAGGCAGGCGCAATCCGTCACGGCCTCGCCCGTGCACTCGTTGCAGCTGACGCTGAGAACAAGCCCGCTCTCAAGGCAGCAGGCTTCCTCACCCGCGATCCTCGTATGAAGGAAAGAAAGAAGTACGGACTCAAGGCTGCACGCCGTGCACCTCAGTTCTCGAAGAGATAATTTCCCATTTGGGATTATTTCGATATACAAAAAGCTCTGCTTCGGCAGAGCTTTTTGCTTTCGTAGGGGAGACCTGTGGTCTCCCGCGGGCGAACACAGTTCGCCCCTACGATGCGGGGCGGTTCAATTTGTAAAAACTCTGCCGTCCTATTTACTTTTCACCGTTTTTATGGTATAATACAACTAATAGATAAACTTGAATTTGTAAGGTAAGCCATATATGATGAACGTAAAAAAAGTTAAATTGGGACATTCTGATGTAAAGAGAATTTATTTCGAGTCCTTTCCCAAAAGCGAACGAATGCCGTTTCCACTGATGGTAGCCATGTCAAAGCTCTGGAATACGGATTTTCTCGGCTTTTATGAGAAAGATACATTGTGCGGTTTTATCTACTTGGCTCACAATCGAAAAATTGTATTCGTAATGTTCTTTGCCGTGGATGCTGCACTCCGTTCTAAAGGATTCGGCAGTGCTATTTTGAAAGAAATACAAAAGAAGTACCCAACTAAAAAAATCATTATTTCCATCGAGCCTTGTGATGAAACTGCTCCCGACATTGAAATCAGAAAAAAGAGAAAAGCCTTTTATCTGCGAAACGGATACAAAGAAACGGGATATATGATTAAATTAGCAGGTGTTGTTCAGGAAATTATCATAGCGAACGGCGAATTTAATAAATCACAATTCAAGCGTTTCTTTGTTCTGTATAGCAATGGAACTATGTGGCCAAGAATATGGAAACAATCAGAATAATATCCGACAAATTCCAATTTGTCGAGCTGAATAGGCGTTGAATGTTGGTGTGATCTTGGTGCAAATTTGATGCAACACTTTATTGGGCGATACTCACGATATTCACGATATCAAACGGTATTGCTAAAACTCCAAGAGATAATTACCCATTTGGGATTATTTCGATATACAAAAAGCTCTGCTTCGGCAGGGCTTTTTGTTTTGTAGGGGCGTTCATTGAACGCCCGCGGGCGAACACAGTTCGCCCCTACGGCGTATAGCGGTTCAATTTGTAAAGAATCGAGCCGTCCTATTTACTTTTTGCCGTTTTTATGGTATAATCTAACCAATCTATAAACTTGAATTTGTCTGTGAAAATATAATAAATATATAGGGTTTGATATGGAATTTAATGAAAAGATTCAAGAATTAAGAAAACAAAAGGGGCTTACGCAAGAGGAGCTTGCCGAGAAGCTTTACGTTTCCCGAACTGCTATTTCAAAATGGGAGTCAGGCAGAGGATATCCGAATATAGAGTCACTAAAAGCGATCGCGAAATTCTTTTCGGTGACGGTTGACGAGCTACTCTCTACCGACGAGGTATTGACGATAGCCGAGGAAGACAACAAACGAAAAGAAAAGCGTTTTCGTGATTTAATATACGGATTACTTGACTTGAGTATCGCAATGCTCCTTTTTCTGCCGTTCTTTGCTGAAAAAGCGGACGGAACGATTCAAAGTGTTTCGCTCATCACACTTGGCTGCGTTCAGCCATACTTAAAAATAACGTACCTTGTCGCTGTTATCGCAATGACAGTAATGGGTATTTTGACACTCGCATTACAGAACTGTCAAGCGATGGCGTGGGTGAAAAGTAAAACGACGGTTTCACTCACACTCGGAGCAATCTTGGTACTGCTCTTTATGATAAGCTCACAGCCGTATGCCGCCGTGTTTGCGTTCGTATTGTTAACCATCAAGGCTTTGATGTTGATAAAACGGCAATGATACGAAACGTATCACGCCTGTGACAAGCCGTTTCTTGATTATTCTTATGCCTTCCGCTAAAATGTATTCAGGCGAGAGCCAATATACAAAAGGAAGGTTAAAGAATAATGGAAAAGAAAAACAGCAGATTGTTTTGGGTAGGAGTGGGCTTGCTTGCGGTATTTGTGTTGTGGACTGTGTTAATTCGCTTCGTTGACGTTGAGGCAATCGGTCCCCGACAATCGAGCGTGGGCTTTGCTACGCTGAACGGCTACATTCACAATCTCACGGGTGTGAATATGTCCTTGTACATAATTACGGATTGGCTTGGTCTTGTTCCGATTGGCGTTGCATTCGGTTTTGCCGTTCTCGGTATTGTGCAATGGATCAAAAGAAAGAGTCTATTAAAAGTTGACCGAAGCATCCTTACACTCGGTGGATTTTACATCGTTGTAATGGCGGTATATATCCTCTTTGAAATCGTTGTTATCAATTACAGACCGACACTCATTGACGGATATTTAGAAGCATCCTATCCGTCATCAACAACTATACTTGTGATGTGTGTGATGCCTACGGCAATGATGCAGCTTCGTACCCGTATTAAAAACGACTTATTCAGACGATGTGTAATGCTTACGATTACCGTGTTTATTACCTTTATGGTTATAGGCAGACTTGTGTCAGGCGTACATTGGATTACCGATATCATCGGCGGTGCTTTGTTGAGCACAGCGATTGTGTTGATGTATTATTCTATCGGTAACATAGTAGCAAAGAGCCGCTGAACAAATTTCATTTTGTCGAGCAGAATAAGCGGTGAATACGAATGCGATTTTGGTGCAATAAGGGAAAGAAAAACATCGCGGCGATATCGCTTTGCGCGATATTCAATTTGAAGGTGTGGCAAGCATCGTTTCCTTCGCCGTAGGCGCAGCGGAATCACGCCGGGAAATCTCCTCACCCGGCTTGTAATTATATAAATATTCCGACGGAGACACGCCCATGGCTTTTTTAAATTCCACCGAAAAATATTTACAGTCGTTATATCCGGACATATATGCTATCTCTTTCAAGGAATAGTATCCCGTAGATATCAATCCAACTGCGTTTTGTATGCGCAGTTGGATCATATATTTTTGGGGAGAAATGCCATATTCCTTTTTGAAAAGCTTTCTGAAATACACCTCGCTCATAAATGACTTATCCGCGATCTCTTTCATTGAGAGGGAGCTTTTTTTATAGTTTTTTAAAAGGTACTCTACCGAGTTGTGAATTTTCGGATTATGTGACTTCGAAACGTAATTTTGCGTATAGCATTCTGCAAATATTTCGCACAAAATAGCGGAGCATTTAAATTTATATCCAAGCTCTTTTTTGTTCCAGACATCAAATATTTTCCGAAAGAGCTCGGATAACACGGTGGGATCATCGGGGATAAAATATTCAATATTTTTTGTATTATAGTTTATTGTATCAAAATGAACGATGATCATCTCGTCCACTGCCGCCACTCTGGTATAATCCAATCTTGAGGGGAAATAGGAAACATAATTGTCTTTCATAGAATAGCGTTCTGTTTTGGTTATCAGGACAGCATCGGAACGAAATCGAAATGATAAGGCGTTAAAGTTTCTTCCACTATTAAACATATTGACATTCCGTTGCTTTAGTTCAAGGACATCCAATATGTTGAACGACAACAGGTCTTTTTCGAAAAACACAATATCACCTCCATTATATCCCCCTAATTATAGCATATCTGTTTCGAAAAATCAACCTATTGTATTGATTTATAGGTGTGCTTTGAAATTTTGACATGCTATAATTATAATATAAAAAACATTGGGAGGACTTTCCTATGACCGAAAGAAGAAAGATTTTCGATCTGTTTGAAGAACAGGAGGATGTTTGGAAGGAAAAGGTTTCCGTCGGCATTGAACGCTATCGAAAAGGCGATGCATGGATTACGGTTACCGACCGAAACGGAAACCCGATACCGAACGCCAAGGTGAAGGTGAATCAGATTTCCCACGAGTTCCGCTTTGGTGCAAATATTTTTATGCTGGACGAGCTGGAAACGCCGGAAAAGAACGAGACGTACAAGCAACGCTTTGTGGATCTATTCAACATGGCAACGCTTCCGTTCTACTGGGATTCCACAGAACCCGAACAGGGAAAGCTGCGGTATGACCGAAACAGCCCCAAGCTCTACCGCCGTCCACCCATCGATCTATGTATGGAGTTTTGCGCGGAGCACGGGATCGAGCCGCGGGAGCATGGGTTGGCTTACGATTATTTCTTCCCGAAATGGCTGTGGGGTGCCGACGTCGAGGTGGTCAAGGTTGAGCTGGAAAGACGCTACGCCGAGATTGCCGAGCGCTACGCCGACAAGATCCGCACCGTTGAGGTTACCAACGAGATGCGGCATCTGCACGGGAAAACCTCCTTTTACGATGAACCTGAGTTTGTGGAATGGTGCTTCCGCTTGGCGGAAAAATATTTTCCCAACAATCAGCTGGGCATCAATGAGGGAAGACGCTTTGCCTGGTGCGACTGTTGCCGCGTAACCGATGCGTACTATGCCTACATCGAAAACAACATCCTCAAGGGAGCCCGGATCGATGCCATCGGCATGCAGTATCACCTCTTTAACAAGAAAGAAGAAGAATACGAAAAGACACGGCAAATGCTCAGTCCCGACAGGTTGTATGCGCATATGGATCTCTATGCACGCTTTGGAAAGCCTCTGCAGGTTACCGAGGTGACGGTCCCCGCGTATTCGTGGGAGGCGGAGGATGAGGAGATTCAGGCAGAGATGCTGGAAAAGCTCTATTCGATCTGGTTCTCACATCCCAACGTTGAGCAGATCATTTACTGGAATCTGGTGGATGGCTATGCGCACGTGTGGGATCCCGACCCCGAAAAGATCAAAGCCTCGCAAGGCAATATGACGCTTGGCGAAAACTATTACTACGGCGGTCTTTTGCGCTACGATATGTCCCCCAAGCCCGCATACTTTACACTCAAGGAGTTGTTGAAAAAAACCTGGCACACCGAGGCAGAGCTTGTGACCGACGTCAACGGTGCTGCCGATTTCCGCGGCTTTTATGGCAAATACAACGTTGAGATCGAGTATAACGGCGAGGCTCACACGTTGTGCGTGGATCTTTCAAAAACATCAGAAAACCGCTTTGCATTAACGATATAAGACAGAAAAAGGAGAATTTGCCGTGAATTACAGTTCGAATCCTACCGATCTTCGCATTACAGATCTTCGCTTCGTGGATATCGATGGCGCTCCGAAGCGTTGCACGATCCTTCGGATCGACACCAACCAGGGCATCAGCGGTTACGGCGAGGTGCGCGATGCATCCTCAAAAACCTACGCGTTGATGCTCAAAAGCCGAATCCTTGGCGAGAACCCTTGCAACGTAGATAAATTATTCCGAAAGATCAAGCAGTTTGGCGGTCCTTCCCGTCAGGGCGGCGGTGTTTCAGGCATTGAGATTGCGCTGTGGGATCTTGCGGGAAAAGCCTACGGCGTGCCGCTTTATCAGCTTCTCGGAGGGAAGTTCCGCGACGAGGTGCGAGTATATTGCGACACCGACGTGGACGGAAAGCACACGGGGCGAGACATGGGGCTTGCGCTCAAAAAGCGGATGGAAATGGGCTTTACTTTCCTCAAGATGGATCTGGGTATCGGTCTTTTGCTCGACGAGCCCGGCACCCTCAACGCTCCCCTTGGCTTTATCGACGATATGAAGAAATACGCATCTCACATCCTCAACGTGCAGGGCGGAAGCGTGACCGCGGACATGGTAAAGCATCAAAAGAGCTATTCCATCGTCACCACCGCGCATCCCCATACGGGAATCCATCTGACCGAAAAGGGCTTGGATTTCCTTGAAAATTACGTCAAAGAGGTTCGTGAGGTCATCGGATACGAGGTACCGCTTGCGGTCGATCATTTCGGTCATATCTGTGTGGAGGATTGCATCCGTTTTGCAAGACGGATGGAAAAATATAACCTTGCATGGATCGAGGACATGGTGCCTTGGATGTATACCGATCAGTACGTGCGCCTGCGCAACAGCACCACGATCCCCGTATGTACGGGCGAGGATATCTACCTCAAGGAAGGCTTTGAGACCTTGATCAAGGCGGGTGGCGTATCGGTGATCCATCCCGACATTCTCACCTGCGGAGGAGCTCTGGAGTTGAAAAAGATCGCCGATATTGCCGACGAACACGGTGTAGCAACCGCGGTCCATATGGCGGAAAGCCCCGTGGCTTGTCTGGCGGCGGTACATACTGCGGCGGCAATGCACAACGTACTGGCGTTGGAGTTCCACTCGGTGGACGTGCCGTGGTGGGCGGATATGGTAACGGGAATTGACAATCCGATTTTTAAGAACGGATTTATCAAGATTCCCGAAAAGCCTGGGCTTGGCTTTGACGGCCTCAACGAAGAGGTGCTTCGTGAGCACATAAACCCGAACATTCCCGGCTATTTTGAGCCGACGGACGAGTGGAATAAGGAATTTTCAAATGATAGAATATGGAGTTGACGGCTTATGAATTTTAACGACAGAGAAAAAATCATGGTCCTTACCCCTCTGTGGAAGGGCGAGCGCTTTCCCGACGGACGCCCCAAGGTGGCCGACAAATACCTCGACGCGTTGTACGGCATGACCTTGGAAGAAGTATGGAAGCCGATCTTTGTGCTCGGCTATGAGCATCAGTTCGTGGGCGGAGGTGTTGCGCCTCTGCATACGCTCCATGATGACGGAAGAAAGCTGGTTGGTCGCGCGGTCACCTGTACTTACGCTCCCACGCGCCCCGATCTGCACGAGGTGCAGTTCAACCGCGGCGCCGAGGACGGATTAAAGGGCAACTATAATCAATGGGTGATCGACTCCTTGGTGGAACGTGACGTAGTGGTCTGCGATATGTACGACAAGATATACAAGGGCACGTTTCTTGGCGGAAATCTGACCACCGCTATCCACAACCGTACCAAAACGGGCGGCGC
>JAFVOP010000089.1 GCA_017505745.1 Clostridia bacterium | reverse complement strand
TGCAGAGATAAGCAATGCAAAGACCGACGATCACGGGACTGAGGATCGAGAGCAGGTTCGCGATCCATCCGTTGATTTGCTGAATATTCACGATCCATAAGAGCAACAAAAAGATTGCCAGATAGATGGCAATGTAAGTGATCTGTTTTCTGAGCTTGCTTTGGTTATCTTGAGTTGCCATGGGTGCCTCCGTTTTTTGATCCGATGCTGCTGAACCCGCAAGAGCGGTCTAATAATACGATATATATTTTATACTATTTTTAAGGATTCGTCAATAGAAATTCAAATATTTTCGAATTGTTGCAAAAGAATTGTTGCAAATCATTCAAAAATGTGATACAATAGATCGAAACGCAAGGATGTTCTCGGATCGATCGGGGACGGTAGGAGGCAAAAATATGAGAACCGAACGGGCAAACGCCAAAATCAATCTGTATCTCGATGTTGTTGGAAGACGGGAAAACGGCTATCACGATCTGGTAAGCATTATGCAAACGGTTTCGCTTTGCGACTTGGTGACCGTTGATTTTTATCCTTCGGAGAGCACGCGGATTGTATTGAGCGCTTCGGGAAATTCGGCAATGCCAACCGATTGCCGCAATCTTGCATGGCGTGCTGCAGAGCTGTATCTTCGCGAGGTCGGACGGCAGGGAGAGGTGCGGATCTTTATAGAAAAGCATATTCCCATGGCGGCAGGGCTTGCAGGTGGAAGCTCGGATGCGGCGGCGGTTCTGCGCGCCCTGAATCATTTGTGCGGCAGCCCGCTTTCTACAGAGGCTCTTTGCGCGCTGGGGGCAAGGCTGGGTGCGGATATTCCGTTTTGCATCGTGGGTGGCGGCTCGTTGGTAACGGGAATCGGAGACGGATTGGAGTCGGTAGAGCCCATGCCGGATTGCCCACTGGTTGTGGCTTGCATGGGAGAAGGTGTTTCTACTCCCTGGGCATACGGAAAGCTGGATGAATTGCATGACAATTTTGCAGAGGACAGACCGCAAACAAATACCCATTCCGTCATTTTGAACGAGATGAAAGAGGGGCGTCTTTCGGAGGCCTGCAAGCACTTCTTTAATCTGTTTGAAGAGGTGGTCCCGGCAGAGCAGCCCTACGTGAACCGCCTGAAAGCAGAGATGGTTGCCGGGGGCGCGATCTGTTCTATGATGAGCGGTAGCGGTCCCTCGGTGTTTGGCGTGTTTTCCAATGAAGACGATGCGGCCGCCGTGTGTCAAACGCTCCGCGCAATGGGAGCATCGGCTTTCGTTTGCCATCCTTGCGCAAAATATCCCATCTGAATCTGAATCTTCTTGCGCTGTTCACATGCAGTTCACATGTGAGGTGTAAAATAACTTGTTACTGTAGGAAAGTTATTTGGAAAGGGTAGAATGAATTTGAAAAATCAGGAAGAAGCAAGAGCTTGCGCCATTAAAACCTCAATTGGCGGACAGGCTTTGATGGAAGGAATTATGATGCGCGGACCGAAGAAAACCGCGCTTGCCGTTCGGAACACGAAGGGCGAGATCGTTGTAGAGGAATTCGAAACCAAGGGAGCAAAGCGACCAAAGATCTGCCGTTGGCCGGTGATCCGAGGAATTTTCGGCTATATTGACTCCATGACGGTGGGCTACAAAGCATTGATGCGTTCTGCGGAGCTGTCGGGCCTGGAGGATCTGATTGAGGAGAGCCCCAAAAAGAAAAAGCAACGCGAGGATGTTGTGTCCAAGGTTACGGGGGAAGAGACGATTCTCGAAGCAGAAACAGTGACTCCCGCGGAGCAAACGGTAGAAAAAGCAACAAAAGAGGAAAGCAAAGAAGCAACCAAAGAAGAGGAAAAGCTTCCGTCCTGGGTACTGAACGTAATGATGATCGCAGCAGTTGTGATTGCCATGGTGGCGTGTCTGTTCCTGTTTAAATGGCTGCCCATTCAGTTGTTCTCCTGGTTGACCATCCCGTTCCCCTTCTTGCAGGCAACCGGAAACGAGGCATTGAATTCGTTGATCAAATCGGTTTTTGAGGGAGTGGTCAAGATCCTTTTGTTGGTGGGGTACATGGCCTTGATCTCACTGATGAAGGACATTCGTCGCACGTTTATGTATCACGGCGCCGAGCATAAAACCATTTTCTGCTACGAAGCAGGTCTGGAATTGACCGTGGAAAACGTCAGAAAGCAGCGTCGGTTCCATCCTCGTTGCGGAACCTCCTTTTTGATCATCATGCTGTTGGTTAATATTTTTGTTTCGTTTTTTATCGACCCGATCACGCTTTTGATCTGGGGGATCAAGCTTAACGTATGGGCGCGTTCTCTGGTGAGCCTTGCGCTGCTGCCGCTGATCGTTGGCGTTGGATACGAGCTGATCAAGATGGCAGGCCGACACGATAACTGGTTTACCCGGTTTATTTCTGCCCCCGGAGTGCTTTTGCAGCATATTACCGTGTTTGAGCCGACCGACGATATGATCGAATGTGCCATCAGCGCGGTAAAGGAAGTGATTCCGAATGACGGAAGCGACAAATGGTAATTTGGAGAAAAGACTATGGAAATGATCAAACAACAGGCTGAGCAAGCGGTTATTGAGCTGATTGAAATTGCACAGCTGAAGAAGGGCCAGGTGCTTGTGATCGGTTGCTCCTCCTCTGAGATCGTAGGCGAGACCATCGGTCACGGATCGAGTGTGGAGACGGCAGAAGCGGTGCTGGAAGCGATTGCTCCGATTCTGGAGGAGAAGGGGATCTTTCTTGCTGCGCAGTGCTGTGAGCATCTCAATCGCGCGCTTATTGTGGAACGTGCGTGCGCCGAGAAATACGGATGGGAAGAGGTTTGCGTGGTTCCGCAGCCCAAGGCGGGCGGATCCTTTGCAACGGCGGCTTGGAAGCATTTTTCGGATCCTGTGGCGTTGGAGAACGTACAGGCTCATGCAGGACTGGATATCGGCGGTACGCTGATCGGTATGCATTTGCGACGTGTAGCGGTTCCTGTGCGCCTTTCGGTGAAGTGCATTGGCGCGGCTCCTTTGCTGGCCGCGCGTACCCGCCCGAAGTATATCGGAGGCATTCGCGCAAGATACGAGTAAAAAATATTCGTTTTACAATTCTTTTTTGCTGGAATTTTTTACAAAAATATTGCGATTTTTTCAAAAAAATATTGCGTGAAGCACTTGACAATTCAGAGATTTTTGTGTTATAATAAATCGAATGTTTGAAAAGCCGCAGGGCTTTTACCCTCTTGGCTTTTTCATCTGTTTTGCTGATTGTAACGGCTTTTGCCGTCCCAACCTCAGAAAGCCAACGAAAGGGGAACGAATCTATGGAGATTGCCATCATTGCCCACGACCTGAAAAAAGAACTGATGACACAGTTTTGCATTGCCTATTGCGGAATTCTCAGCAAGCATAATCTGTGTGCAACGGGTATTACCGCGAAGTATATATCCGAGGCTACGGGTCTTGAAATCGAAAAGATGCTTTCGGGTGTACAGGGTGGCAAGCAACAGATCGCTTCCCGTATTTCTTGCAATGAGATCGATATTCTTCTGTACTTTAAGGACACCCGTCCGGATGCAATGATCGATGAGGTGGAAAGCGAGCTTTTGCGCCTTTGTGATCTTTACAACATCCCCGTAGCTACCAATATTGCAACTGCGGAGGTGGTGATCACCGCACTTGATCGCGGAGATCTGGATTGGCGAGAGATTGTAAATCCTCGCTCCGAATACAACCGTAAGCTGAAAAACGGATCCGGAAGGATCTGATTTCAAACCCGAAAGATATGTTCTTTTGAGACCGCGCAACAGAGAGAAAGCCGTTCCGAAAGGTTCGCTGAAAGGCTTTTGGCGTAGGGCAAAAGGGTACCGCTTTCGGAGAACAATTCAATTTTACCAATGAGTGAAACGTCCGGGTGGAACCGTGCGGATTTATCCACACCCCGAACAGGCAGGTATCTGTCTGCGGGGTGTGTTTTATTTTACTTTTGCAAAGATAAGTTTTTCCAAAAGGAGATGGAATGATATGAATATCAAGATTCAAGACCAGATCGTCGCGTGCGAGGCACCCGTTACGGTCTATGATGCAGCAAAGGAGCTGGGACCGGTTCCGCGTTCGGTGCTCGGTGCCGAGATCAACGGGAAAACCGTGGCCCTGACCCAGGAGCTGACCGAGGATTGCGAGGTCAAGCTTTTGACCTTTGAGGATGAAGCCGGAAAACACCTCTTCCGTCATACCGCATCGCATATTCTGGCGCAGGCGGTGAAGCGCCTGTATCCTGCCGCAAAGCTCACCATCGGACCTGCAGTAGACAACGGATTTTACTATGACATCGACTCCGACGTCACCTTTACGGCAGACGCTTTGAAGGCACTGGAAGCCGAGATGAAAAAGATCGTGAAGGAAAACCTCAAGATCGAGCGCTTTGAACTACCCCGCACAGAGGCGATTGCGCTGATGCAGGAGAAGGATGAACCGTATAAAGTACAGTTGATCGAGGAGCTTCCCGAGGATGCTACCATCAGCTTTTATAAGCAGGGCGAATTTACCGACCTTTGCGCCGGCCCGCACCTCTTTACCACGGGCGCGGTGAAAGCCTTCAAGCTGACGCAGTGCACGGGCGCGTATTGGAAGGGCGACCAAAAAAATAAGATGTTGCAGAGAATCTACGGCATTGCGTTCCCGTCCAAGGATGAGTTGAATGCCTACGTGACCCAGCAGGAAGAGGCGCTCAAGCGCGACCACAACAAGCTCGGACGCGAGCTGGAGCTCTTTACCACGGTCGATTCGATCGGCCAGGGCTTGCCGATCCTTCTCCCGAAGGGCGCGCGGATGGTTCAGCTGCTGCAAAGATGGGTAGAGGATGAAGAACAAAAGCGCGGCTATCTGCTCACCAAAACGCCGCTGATGGCAAAGAGAGATCTGTATAAAATTTCGGGACACTGGGATCACTATCTGGACGGCATGTTCGTTTTGGGCGATCCTTATGACGAGACGAAGGAGTGCTTTGCGCTCCGTCCTATGACCTGCCCGTTCCAGTATCAGGTATTCCTGAATAAGAAACGCTCCTACCGTGATCTGCCCATGCGCCTTGGCG
>JAFVOP010000006.1 GCA_017505745.1 Clostridia bacterium | reverse complement strand
GGTCTCTTCCTTCTTCGCGGTTGTTGTTTCTTCCTTCTTGGGTGCTTCCGTGGTGGTCTCTTCCTTGCCATCACCCGTGCAGGCGGTGACAGTGATCACGATGCACAAGAGAGCAAGCAACAAAGCAATCAGTTTTTTCATGGTTTTTCTCCTTTTTTATTATTTTTAACGGAATTTTTATCCGCACGCCGAGCACGGTCCTCTGGAGTTACCCCTCTGGACGTTCAGGTAGATCTTTTTCATCTCAGTGACGTAGCTCTTCATGTTGTTGGGAGAGTAGGATGCCATCTTCGAAGAAATACT
Source organism: Clostridia bacterium (assembly GCA_017505745.1). Lineage (GTDB taxonomy): Bacteria > Bacillota > Clostridia > Oscillospirales > CAG-272 > UMGS1865. The sequence continues at coordinate 1,310 of JAFVOP010000006.1, read as the reverse complement.
CTTGTTGCCGTCATTGATGTAGGAAGCGAAATAGCCGCCTGCATTTGCGGAGAAGCCGGGGTTGGTCCACGCGCAGTCAAAGTAGAGGCTGTCGTAGATCAGGGGGATCATTCTCGAAGAATCGGGGTCATCGGAGACACGGAATTCGAGGTACTCGCCGAAGTATTGGTCATACAGGATCTCGGTCGAGAGTGCGTTCATCGCATTGAAGACCAGAGCCGCCTTGTGGAAATTGGGCGTGGTGGTCAGGAATGCGAAGTAACTCATGTGGTAAGCCGTGGTGATGTAGTCACCGCCTGCCTCGTACATAGGAAGCGGCAGAATGCCGTAGGAAATGCCCGATGCCTTGATCTGAGGAGCCATGAAGAAGGCGTTCCAGCAGAAGAGCGCGTGACCGTCGTTGAAGATCTCGTAGCTTTCCTTACCGTGAGTCGAAGTCTGTGCCATGTAGTTGATGCCGGTCTCATGATAGAACTCGAAGAGCTTGTCGAATGCATCGTAGTTGTGGGAGTTGGTGAAGGTGAACTCGATTGCACCGTTGGTGACCATGGAATACTTCGCGCCCAGTGCGAACATTGCAGGACCTGCAACGCTCTGGTTCATCAAGCTGCCGAAGACGTCTTCGCTGTTCTGGTAATTTTCCTCGTACTTGGTGTGGTAGCCGTCCTCGCCCGCGTCGGTTGCGGCGATCGCGCCGTACGTCTGGAGCTGATCCAGCGTCCAGGTCTTGTTGTCAACGTGCTGGTACACCAGCGTGCTGATCGGAAGGTTGTTTTCAGCCTTCACGCTCAAGCTTTGTGCCAAGGTCTTATTGAAATAAATCAACTCGATGTCATAGTAGATCTCGAACTGCAGGTCACCGTTACAAGTGAACATGCAATCATAGAAAGTCGAATTTTCATGCCATGCATCAAACCACCAAGGATCGTTTTCGAAATCGAGCTCGGGGAAGGACAGCAGGTTCATGAAGAAACCCGAGTTGTTCAGACCGGAGCCATCCCAGCCAAGGGTGCAGTCATAAGCGCCCACACCGCCGAGGACGTCATTGGTGATGTTGGCATTGTATTCTGTTGCTGAGGAGTTGCCTGCCTCGAACATGGTGATCTCCACGTTGAACAGCTCCTCAATCAGCGCGTTTCTTTCGTAAACCGCGTCGTTGATGATGGTGCCGTCCAGATCCTCGGTGTCAATGTAGTCGGAACGGTCGGTACGGGTTGCCATGTTGAAACGACCGGGCACACCGTTCGCACCGCCGCAGTTCTCAATCACGAAGTCATATTCGTCGACGTCGTCATCGTCATCGTCATCGT
>JAFVOP010000088.1 GCA_017505745.1 Clostridia bacterium | reverse complement strand
CATATCAGATCGCAAAAACCAGGGATGCCGGCGCAGAAGCCGTCGTCGTTGTGCTCGGCGGGGAATTTACCCAGCGGGGCGAACCCGCATGGTGCTCAAAATATAAGGTCAGCACGGCGCCGCAAACAAGAAGATGAGAGAGTACGGACTGCAGATGCGTGAGAAGCAGAAGACCAGAAGATACTACGGTGTCCTCGAGAAGCAGTTCGTGAACTACTATGAGGAAGCAGCTCGCAAAGAGGGTATGACCGGTGAGAACCTGATTTGCCTCTTGGAGCGCCGCCTTGATAACGTTGTTTACAGAATGGGCTTTGCATCCTCTCACAAGGAAGCTCGTCAACTCGTTCTCCATGGACATTTCACTCTCAACGGCAAGAAGGTAAACATTCCTTCCCTGATCGTTAAGGCAGGCGACGTTGTAGCTGTGAAGGAGTCCAGCCGTGATTCCGTTAAGATCAAAGCTTTGGCTGAATCCGCAGCTTCTCAGACCGCTCCGAAGTGGCTGGAAGTAAAGGCAGACGCAATGACCGCAAAGGTTTTGAACCTGCCCGCACGCGAGGACGTTGACTTTGACTTCAACGAGCAGTTGATCGTCGAGCTCTATTCCAAGTAATCCGATTGGAACTTCCAACGGTGCGGAGTGCCAAATCGGCATATCCGTTTTAACCCCATCACAGTTTAAAATGATTTAAAGGAGGTTTTATTTGGAATGATTGAGATTGAAAAGCCGAATATTACAACGGTCGATTTGAGCGAAGACGGCATTCACGGTACGTTTATCGTGGAGCCCCTGGAACGCGGATATGGCATCACGCTCGGTAACTCCTTGCGCAGAGTGTTGCTCAGCTCGCTTCCCGGCGTTGCGGTAACCAGCATCAAGATCGATGGCGTCCTGCACGAGTTTTCCACCATTCCCGGTGTTACCGAGGATGTAACCGAAATCGTGTTGAACGTGAAGGGCATCACCGCAAAATTGCATTGCTCCGGACCTAAGACCGTCGTAATCGACGTAACCGGTGAAAAAGAAGTCACCGCAGGAGATATTAAGCAGGATTCCGACGTGGAGATCCTCAACCCCGATCACCATATCGCAACGGTTGGCGAAAACGAGAGATTCTATATGGAATTGACCTTTGCCAGCGGACGCGGTTACGTATCGCAGGAGAGAAACAAGCAGTTGCATACGCAGATTCTCGGCGCGGCAACCTCGGCTCCCATTGGAACCATTTACACCGACTCGATCTACACTCCCGTGTATAACGTAAATTATACCGTGGATAATACCCGTGTCGGTAACATTACGGACTATGATAAGCTCACGTTAGAAATTCTCACCAACGGAACGATTTCTGCAAAGGAAGCCATTTCGCTGGGAGCCAAGATTCTCAACGAGCATCTCAACTTGTTTGTGGATTTGTCTGATGAAGCAAGGAAGGCAGAGATTATGGTTGAAAGAGAAGAGACCATCAAGGAGAAAGTCCTTGAGATGACCATTGAGGAGCTTGACATGTCTGTTCGTAGCTTCAATTGCTTGAAGCGAGCAGGCATCGACACGGTTGAGGACCTGATCAACCGTACAGAGGAAGATATGATCAAGGTTCGTAATCTTGGTAAGAAATCGCTGGAAGAGGTTATTCAGAAGCTCCACTCCCTGGGTCTGGAACTGAAGAAGGAAGAAGAATAATTCCGCGAAAATTCCTATCGCAAAGAACTAAATACGATTTGTAAACAGCAGAAGGAGGGAATAGAAATGCCCGGAACCAGAAAACTTGGCAGACCTACCGCACACAGAAAAGCAATGTTGCGCGGCATGGTTACCTTACTGCTTGAGAACGGACAGATCGAGACCACGCTCACCAGAGCGAAGGAAGTTCGTTCTATGGCAGAAAAAATGATTACTCTCGGTAAGAAAAATACACTGGCAAGCCGCCGCGCAGCTTTGGCTTATATCACCAAAGAGGACGTTGTAACCAAGCTGTTCAGCGAGATTGCTCCCACTTACGCAAACCGTCAGGGCGGTTACACCCAGATCTTTAAGCTGGGCGCACGCCGCGGTGACGCTGCGGAGATGGCGATCGTGAAGTTGATCGCTGAGGCTCCCGTTGCTGAGGAGAAGCCCGCAGAAGAGGCTCCCAAGAAGGCAACCAGAAAGAAGAAGACCGAGGAAGCTGCTGAGTAATTCTCAGTAAGCCAAATAAAAAAGGGAAGAGATTGCTTCAAACGAAGTGGTCTCTTCTCTTTTTTTGTTATTTTAAAACAACCGAATCAGCTTGAACATAGAAGGGGGAACTTCTTTCATTAAAGCTTCATTAGCGTAAAAACAGATAATTTTTCATATTAAAACTATCTTGTGTAGCACTTTGTGGTCGAAGGCTTCTCTGTAAGAAGCCGCCCCAAAGTGCTAGCGGGAGCTATTGCAGATATAAAGCGCATAGTAGTAAGTATTTTTGTAATAAAAATGTGTGTAAAGTTCTTGAAAGGGGTCTGGGGAAAACTTCTTTCAAGAAGTTTTCCCCAGAAAAAAATTATTCAAATAACAGCCGTACCACCTGTTGCATCTCGTCCGGGAGCGGACAGTCGAACTGCACGGCTTCTCGCGTTCGTGGATGGGTAAAGGTCAGCTCTTTGGCGTGTAGGCACTGCCCTTGGATCAGGCTCTTGTGGCGTGCCTCAAAGCGGGTATTTGCACCGCCATAAATCGGATCCCCCAGGAGTGGGTGTCCAATCGACGCCATGTGTACGCGGATCTGATGCGTGCGCCCGGTTTCGAGCTCACAACGGAGCAGCGTAAAGCTTTGTCCATCGGCTTCTCCACGGGCCAAAACCTGCCAATGCGTGACCGCGTCACGCGATTTCAAGTCCTCGTTGCGGATCACCGCCATGCGCTTGCGGTCCACGGGATGCCGTCCGATCGGCGCGTCCACCGTTCCGCTGTCCTCCTTAAAGTTTCCGATCGCAATGGCGTAGTAGGTGCGGCGGATGTGATGTCCCTTGAGCTGCTCGGCAAGAGCCAGGTGCGCCGCATCGTGCTTGGCAACCACCAAAAGTCCCGAGGTGTCCTTGTCGATGCGATGCACGATTCCGGGGCGGATCACACCGCCCACACCCGAAAGCGACTCTCCGCAATGGTAGAGCAGGGCGTTGACCAGTGTTCCATCCGGGTTTCCGGCGGCGGGATGCACCACCATCCCCACGGGCTTGTTGACTACGATCAGATCCTCGTCCTCATAGACGATATCCAACGGGATGTTTTGCGGATAGGCTTCGCAGGGCTCGGGAGCAGGGAGTTGGATCTCGATGCTATCTCCGTTGCGCAAACGGTAGTTTTTTGCGCTCGGTTTACCGTTGACGGTGATCGCGCCGTCCTCAATCAAGCGACCTACAGCAGAGCGCGTCAATGCTCCCGCTTCTGCCGCAAACAGGTCCAGGCGTTTCCCTGCATCGCTCGCGGTTGCGGTCAGGAGGATCGGCGCGCTTTCCGCATTATTCCAACGTACTTCCATCATTGCCGGACTCCGTTTTCAAAGAAGGCTCGGTTCGGTTGGCGGTTGCCGTTTTTGCCTGCTTGCTCGCTTTTGATTCGCGAACCATATCCCACAGCAGATATCCCATCAGCAGGAAGGCCCCAACTGTTACAAAGCAATCTGCCACGTTGAATACAGCAAAATTGATCAGTGTGAAATCAATAAAGTCAATGACGTATCCAAGCCAGATACGGTCAATCATGTTTCCAATGCCACCGCCTACGATCATAGCAAGCGTCACTTTTACAAATTTGCTTTTGGGCGGGAAGAAAAAGAGGTAGATGATAAGGCCGATGATTGCAACCGTAGAAAAGGTCATAAACACCCATCGATGGTCGCTGAGCATGCTGAACGCCGCCCCCTCATTCCTCTCGTGCGTAAAATGGAGCACGTCTTGCCAGAGCGGGAAGGATTCACGATAGTCCAAATAGATCACGGTTAACCACTTGGTGAGTTGATCAAGCGCAACCGCGCCTATGATAATTGCAAGAATCAGAATCATAGAGGTTCCTTTCTTTCTCATTTTGGTGTTTTTTGTGGGAAAACTTTTGTAAAAGTTTTCCCACACCCTTTCAAACCTTTCCGCGTATTTTTACACGAAAAGATCGGCTACTGCGGCGCGCCTTCGATATGCATTTGCTTCTGCCGGCGTTTTGGGCGGCTTTTTGCAAAGAAGCCTTCGACCGCTAAACGCTCTATGAAGCGAATTTGCCGCAGACAGTTGCAAGGGATCCCACAAAAACTTACGCAATAATTATGCCAAAATGGTTTTGCAACGGTCGCAGAGGAAGCCGCCGTCGGCATCGTGCTCGCCGTTTACCGAGTAGCTCCAGCAACGGTCGCACTTGCATCCGTCGGCCGGCTCTACCAATACGCTCAGCTCCGCGCTTTCGGAGAAGGCGTTGGCGGGCGCATCGTCTTGCGAGAGGGTAACACCGGAAACGATGAATACCGTCTTGAGCTCCTCGCCAAAGTCGGAGAGCAGCTGATAGAGGGCATCGTCCTTGACGTATACCGTCAGCTTGGCTTCCAGCGATTTTCCAACCAGCTTTTCGTTACGGGCAATTTCCAAAGCCTTCATGACTTCATCACGGCGAACGAAGAGCTGATTCCACTTTTCGGTCAAGGCCGAGAAGCAGAGAGCTTCGTCATAGGCAGGCATGTCGTTGAGGAACACGCTTTGGGTGTTGTCGGATGCCACGTGGGGGATCGCTTGCCACATTTCCTCTGCCGTAAAGGCGAGGATGGGAGCCAACAGGCGAACCAGTCCCGAAAGCACGAAGTACATCGCGGTCTGCGCGCTGCGGCGAGCCTTGCTGTCGGCTTTTTCGGTGTATACTCGATCCTTGGTGATATCGATATAGAGCTTGGAAAGCTCGGTGGTGCAGAAGTTGCTGATGCGGTGCGAGATCGGGTGGAACTCAAATGCATCGTAGGAAGCGCGCACCTCGCGGGTCATGTCGTTCATTGCGGCAATGATCCAACGGTCGATCTCATAAAGCTCGTCAAAGGGAAGCGCGTCCTTGTTCGGATCAAAATCGTTGAGGTCGGCGATGAGAATACGAACCGTATTACGGATCTTGCGGTAAGCATCGGAAAGCTGCTTGAAGATCGCCTCGGATACGCGCACGTCCACGCGATAATCGGCCGAAGCCGCCCAAAGACGAACCAGATCGGCGCCGTACTTCTTGATCATATCCAGCGGGTCCACGCCGTTGCCGAGAGACTTATGCATGGCGCGGCCTTCGCCGTCCACTACCCAACCGTGGGTGAGAACGGTCTTATAGGGAGCCTGGGCCTGTCCGTTGGCTCCAACGGCGGTCAGAAGAGACGCCTGGAACCATCCGCGGTACTGATCGGCTCCCTCCAGGTAGAGGTCTGCGGGCCAAGCCACGTTGGGATCGTTCTCCAACACCGAGAAGTGCGTGGAGCCCGAATCGAACCAACCGTCCAGCGTGTCGGTTTCCTGGAAGAAATGCCTGCCGCCACAGTGCGGGCATACAAAGCCGTCAGGCAGTAGCTCTGCTGCGCTCTTTTCATACCAGATGTTGGAGCCGTGCTTGGCAAACAGAGCCGAAACGCGGGCAATGGTCTCGTCGGTACAAACCGGCTTTTTGCAATCGTCACAATAGAAAACGGGAATTGGCAGACCCCAGTGGCGCTGACGCGAAATACACCAATCGGCACGCTCGCGGATCATCTGCTTCATGCGCTCTCCGCCCCAATCGGGAAGCCACTGGACCTTTTCGCAGGCAGCCACGGCCTCGTCCTTGAAGGCATCCACCGAGCAGAACCACTGCGGCGTTGCGCGGAAGATGATGGGATTTTTGCATCTCCAGCAGTGCGGGTATTCGTGCTCAAACTCCTTGGAGGCAAACAGCGCGCCACTCTCCTTCATATCGGCAAGGATCGCGTCATTGGACTGGTCGTAGCGCAGACCCGCAAATTTGCCGGCTTCCTCGGTCTGGAATCCTCGGTCGTCCACGGGAACAAGAGGCGGCAGGCCGTAGCGGCGACAGGTGATATTGTCATCGGCGCCAAATCCGCCTGCGGTGTGCACGCAACCCGTACCGCTATCCATGGTAACGTAGTCGGCAACCACCAAAAGGCTGTCGCGGTCGAGGAAGGGATGCTGAGCAGTCATGTATTCAAAGTCGGCGCCCTTGTAGGTGGCAACCACCTCGTAGTCCTCCACGTTGCCCTCTGCCATTGTAGCGGCTACCAAAGCCTCGGCCACTACGTAGAATTCGCCGTTTGCGGCTTTTACCACGGCATAATCCTCAACGGGATTGAGCGCGATGGCCTGGTTTCCGGGCAGGGTCCAGGTGGTAGTGGTCCAGATGATGAAGTAGGTGTTTGCAAGATCGCAAACGCCGGAGAGCTTGCCCTGATCGTCCTTGACACGGAACTTGACGTAGATCGAGGTGCACTTGTCGGTTTTGTATTCAATCTCGGCCTCCGCCAATGCCGTTTCATCGTTGGGGCACCAGTAAACCGGCTTAAGACCCTTGTAGATGTAGCCTTTTTTGTACATCTCGCCAAAGACCTTTACCTCGCGACCTTCAAACTCCTTGTTCATGGTGAGGTAAGGCTTCTTCCAGTCGCCGCTGACACCCAGACGGACAAACTGGTTCATTTGCACGCCAACGAAGTCCTCGGCGAACTTGTGGCAGGCGTTGCGGAATTCGGGAATCGACATCTTTTTGCGGTCGAGCTTGTTCTTTTTGATAATGGCCGACTCAATGGGCATGCCGTGATTGTCCCAACCGGGCGTAAAGGGGACACGGAAGCCGGACATTCCCTTGGATTTGTTGATGAAATCCTTGAGGATCTTGTTGAGCGCGGTTCCCATGTGAATATTGCCGTTGGAGAAGGGAGGACCGTCGTGCAGGAGATACAGGGGCTTGCCTTTTGCATTTTCCTGCATCTTGTTGTAGAGATCGATCGAATCCCAGAATTTGAGCATATCGGGCTCTCTTTGCGGCAGATTGGCGCGCATGGGGAACTCGGTAGTGGGCAGATTGAGTGTAGATGTGTAATCTTTTTCCATGATACTATCTCCTGAAAAAATAAATTCAAAGAAAGGAGCGGACACAAATAAAAAAACGCCCCAAAGTCCATAAGACTATGAGACGGAATCTTCCGCGGTACCACTCATATTCATCGCCATCGGCGATGCACCTTCTCGGGAGCAGAAACTCCCAAGGCTTTAACGCAGCCGTACGAGCGTGCCTACTGCAGATCGGTTCGGCACACCAACTCGGAAGCGATCCCGCTTGAAAAACAGCATCTGCGCGCTTTCACCAAACACACGCTCTCTGTAAGACCTCTTTTTCGGGGTTCTTCGTCATCGTTTTTACCATACTATTATAGCACACTCCGCGCTCTTTGTCAATCGTTTTCCCAAAAAACTTGCTGTTTTGCTACCAATTTTCATAAAATATAAGAATGAGATTTAATCTTATTCTAAAAAACGGGCAAAAAATGACAAAATACGACCGCTTCGAATATAATGAAAGTAGCCGTTTGTCCGTACAACGGCAAAAAATGAAAGGAGTTTGAACATGTATTCAGAGAATGGAAGACGCGCCGCCGTCCGCCGCTCCAACGATGAGTTTTTGCGGCGTATGATCGGGGGCGAGGTCATTCGCGCGGAGATCCCCGTAGCAAGCATGGAGAGTTGCCCCTTGTCCGAGCGCCCGCAGGGGATCCGCCTTTCCTGTGACGGTACGGCCATGGAGGACGGTTGCCCCACACAGGTATACGCTCCCGCCTTGGCAATGGTTTACGCGCCAAAGCAATGCTGGAGAGACCTGTTTGAGTTGGAAGCGGCGCTTCGGCATGGGACGCTGTTTCGTGAATTGCTCTTTCCTCTTGAGGTAGGGCGAAAAACTGCAGAGGAGGAGGGAAGACCGCGCAAATGAGCGGTCTGTAAAACGCAATGAATCATCATCAACCGATAGACCGTGACACCTGCAGACGTGAGAAAATGCAGCTGCGGGCATTGGATTTTGCCATTCAGGAGACGGTGCTGTTCCTGGATGCCTATCCCGAGCATCCCCAGGCACTTGCCTACTATCACAGGCTTTGCGAGGAGCGCAGGGAGCTTCTTGCAAAGCACGAAAAGCATTGCGGACCCGTTTCGATGTATGGGAACGCAAACCAAAACGCATGGGATTGGGTGAAGGGGCCTTGGCCGTGGGAGCCCGATGCCAATTGAGTGCGTGAAAGGAGAACGAATTTATGTGGACTTACGAGAAAAAATTACAGTATCCTGTAAAGATCAAAAATCCGAATCCCAAGCTGGCGCAGATCATCATCAGCCAGCTTGGCGGTCCCGATGGAGAGATCGGCGCCTCGATGCGCTATCTGCACCAACGCTATTCCATGCCGTACGGGCAGGTGGTGGGCATCCTGACCGACGTGGGCACCGAGGAGCTGGCGCACATGGAGATGGTATCGGCAATCATCCATCAGCTCACGCGCAACCTTTCCGAGGACGAGATCGCCAAGAGCCCGTTTGCAACCTATTTCGTGGATCACACCACGGGCGTGTATCCCGTTGCCGCCAGCGGAGTGCCGTATGACATGAAATATATCGGTGTGAAGGGAGACGTGATTGCCGACCTCAACGAGGACCTCGCGGCCGAGCAAAAGGCGCGTGTCACCTACGACAACATCCTGCGCCTGATCGACGATCCCGACGTCTGTGACCCTATCAAGTTCCTCCGAGAGCGCGAGGTCGTGCACTATCAACGCTTCGCCGAACGAGTACAATCAGGGTAGAATGGATGCGGAGCTACTGACAAAAATCAAATAATTTAAGGGCGTACAAAGTACTTGTATGCCCTGCTTCTTTCAAACACTTAATTTACAGATATGATGTTGAATGCAACATTTAATTGTGCTATAATATATCTAAGAGTATTAAAAGAAAATTTGTCGTAAGACTCTTCAAATCAACGAATAAGAATGACATCACAAAATTGCATTTTATATTCAACATAATGTTTGTATGTTTGAAATATTAGTGAATAGGAGAAATATATGAAAATAGGACGAAATGAACCATGTCCATGCGGAAGTGGAAAGAAATATAAAAAGTGTTGTTTACTAAAAAATAAGCAACCGTCTTCTTCGGTTTTGCCCTTTAATGAAGAAACTGAGTTCCCGCATATAATTACAAACGCCGAAGAATTGTATGAACGAATAAAAGACTACGCGTTTCAGGACTTAATTGTTGCCTCTTTTTGCTTGAATTTGTGGAGACGAAATAGATCTGCATTGGCGCAAGCATTAACACTGCATTTAGCGTTATCAATGGACAAGCCATTTGGTAACTTATGTATTAAAGAATATTCTGACTTCCAATCGTTCTTTTCAAAAATTGCCGATTTGGTTCCTATTACAGTTATGGAAGATTATATCATTGATGACTACGGTGAAATTTTTATTAACCACAACGAAACATCGTATCCGATCATCATAGGAACAGGATATCTTCAGGTATATAGTATGGTAAGATACCTTCAAACTTTGGCTCGTATACACGAAGTTGAAGAAGACTTTTGCTCAATATTGGAATATTCAAAAATAATTATTGATTTTACTAAAACAAGTAACATTCCTAATTCGGATCAAGAAATTGTTTATGAACTTCCGAACGAAGAATTTTGGATAACTATCAAGGAGCTGTTCGAAAACAAAACATTCCAAAAACAGGCTCAGGTTGTAGCACATATTTTGGGTGATTTCGATGGCCCGATTGAGAGAAAAAGCTTCGTAAAGAGAAATGATGCTTATTACCCGCTACTTAATTATGGGATGCTGACGGATTATTATAAAATGTTGTTGTCTTCTGTAAGTGAATCCGAAAGACACGATCATATTATTGAAACAATCCATTCCTTGCTTGAAAACACATTTAATTTTTCTAAAAATCCTCCGAATAGGGTTTTAATAAATCCTATAGTAATGAGTAATGATTTGAAATCAAAAATTGTTGATAAGGGGTTGATTTTTGCTACAGCTACAAAGAACAATATTATCATTGCCTTAGATCAGAGTGCATTCCCTGAAAAATTGTCCTTTGCCGATACAATCAATAAGATTGAGCAAGAACTTGTCAAAGACGAATTGTGCATAATTGAACCGTACCTTCGAGATCCAACTAAAGGTCACTGCGGCTTAAAATTGAGTGCATCCGTAGAAATAGTCTACATATTGGTCGAGCCTTTTACAGATATTGCATCTCATGCAAGTTGGTTTGAAGATAGGGCTGAAAAATGGTTTGACTGTACTGCTATAGATCTGCTATATTTCATTGGTTTCTCGGAAAATTTTGATGAGCTTGTTTCCTTCATACATTCCGATTACAGCGATGAAACAAAGATTATTGCTATCGGCGGCAAAAGCAATCATTTCTTTTCTTGGAAGTTGAGTCACAGAAATATTGTTTCCGGTGCCATAGAACCTAATATGATACATCTTGACTTCAATGAAACAGAAAAAAGCACATATGAGTTCTTTGCT
>JAFVOP010000087.1 GCA_017505745.1 Clostridia bacterium | reverse complement strand
TTTGCGTGAAAAAGATTGTTGAACGTTCAGCTGTTTCAGGTATGTCATAAACGTGCGGGAAGTATAGTTTGCTCCTTGATCAGAGTGGAATAAAAGGTTGTCTTTGGGTTGACGTGATTCATATGCGAGCTTAAATGTTCGTTTGGTTAATTGAGTGCTATTGCTCAAGGAGATGCGGTGAGCAACGACTTTTCTTGCATAGAGATCCAATATAACGCAGATATAATAGGTTCTGTTGTTGTAATGATAATAAGTAACGTCGCTCACCCAAACCGAATTTGGCTCGTCAACCTTGAATTCTTGTTTCAAGATATTTTCTTTTCGCTCTTGGTTCATCAGATAAAGAGTCTTGGCACAGTTTCGCATACTGAACATATCGTTTTCGTGCATAATACTTGCGACCACTCGTTCTGTGATCCTATGACCTCGATCTTTCATAATGGCTGCGATCTTTCCGGCGCCGTATATCTGCCCGCTTTCGTGATATATTTCTCTTATGATTGGCAAAAGTTCTTCGCGTCGCTTTTGATTTTCCGTTTTCCCATTCTTTCCACGCAGTTTTCGGTTGTAATACGTTGCTTTCGATATTTGCAAAGCTTCGCAGAGAAGATTGACCGTATATTCTTCTGATATTTGAGAGTCTATATACATGATCTTTTCGTCAAGGGAAGCGGATTTTGTAAACGGAGCATCCTGCAATATTTTTATGAATTTCTCCAAGCGTTCACATCGGTGTTGCAGTTCCTTGTGCTTTTTCATGTCTACCGCTTCGTGCTTCTGCTTTTTCTTGTGATCCCTTGTCCACGTATAGACCGTAGTTCTTGAAACGTTGAATTTGTTTACGATATCGCTTACACTAACACCGGCTAAATACTGCTCGATTACTTTTTCCTTGGTTTTGTCTGAATACTTTTTGTTCATGATATTATCCTTTCATTTTGTAAAATTGAAGTATAGTATATCATAAAATTTCGAATGACAAATGAATTAATGCAGGAAAATATGTTTGTCACGCTCTGCGTGACAAAATTCCGCGTAAGGTTGGTAGACATCTTGTTCAGAATATGATATAATGATATCGAACAAATGGGCAGGGAGGTAATCGTTATGACACTTGGGCAGAGAATACAACAAATAAGAATAGAACACGGTCTTTCACAAGAGGAGTTTGCAGAAAAGCTTGGGACAACGCGGCAAACAGTTTCTCGTTGGGAGCTTGATCAGACTTTTCCGGAAATTGCAAAAATCGTACTCATCAGCAGAATCTTTTCTGTTAGTACCGATTCTATTTTAAAAGATGGTATAAGCACCTTTGATGTTGATGTTGAGCATTTTACCTGCGGAGTTTATCGTGGCTCTAATTGTGAGATCGTAGAAACCGAAAAGTTCTCACTTGTGATTTATTGCTCGTCAGACAAAAACATTTTGGGAGCGAAAATAAAAAACATCTTGTTGCAATTTGCGAAAGAGACCTTGTAAGCGAAAAAACAGAATATGCATATTTTGTTGAAGATAGTGATCCTCATACGGCAATTTGTAATAGTGAATTGGCATCGGGATTGGGGGCAGCCTATGACCCGAATTTGAAGAAGTCAATGCGCCGTTTGGAATCCTTTGTGGTCGATCATAGTGGCACACCGCTACCAACTGTAAAAGAAGCCGGAATACCAAAATGTCTTACTTTGTGGAGAATGGCTGACAGTTATCATGCGACACATGATGATTTTAACTTTTTCTTGTGCACGGGTAAGACAGAGTACATTTTCTCGATAAAAGCAGAGAATACTAATATTTATTGCGGAGCATCCTACAATATCGTTTTTGATCTCGGCTTGTTTAGCGGTGGGCAGTTCTTCAGAATACGAAACTATAAAGATAATAGCGAAAAATGGTGTAGATTCCATTGCGATTTTTCTTATGAGTCAAGAGACATAAAAATTCCGACAGAGCAATGTGAGCTTGGAAAGTGCCTTATGACAACAAAAGGTCTTATGTGGTGTGTTAAACGCTATACAGATGATGAGATCGTTTTGCAGGGATGCGGTGACGATGAATATACCTACCGCCGCACTGATAAAAGAACGGAGCAGTTTTCTACCATATAAAATATAAGGGTTCGAAATTGTTGGGGGGAACTCAAAACAGAAACCACCCGATTGGGTGGTTTCTGTTTTGGCTTTTTCCCCTTTTGGGCTTGCTTTCCGACAACCTGCTCCGACCAAAGGGAGGAACGAACAGGTGCGGACTTGCGGTGTCGCTTTGCGCCGGAAGCCAGCAAGGGGCGACGTCGATTGCAAAAACTGTCGCAGATGACATTTTCACCTGCGGCATATTGCCTTTGTGGCGTAGCGTCTGATTCACTATTTTTAATAGATTCTATCAACTAACGTGATGTTGCAAAAATATTGCCGGTTTGTTATAATATCATCAGAAGGGCGCTACTTCAATTTTTTGAATAGAGGTATTTTGCATGAATTTGAATTTTTCTGAAAATTTTAAGCAATTGAGAAGAGAAAAGGGATATACCCAGGAAAAAATTGCGGAAGTTCTTGGTGTGACAGGGCAAACCGTTTCCCGTTGGGAATTGGGTATGTGTTATCCGGATATCGAACTTTTGCCGTCTATTGCGAACTATTTTGGAGTTACGGTAGACGCTCTGCTTTCCAATGATAAAAAATCCAAGGAGAGAGCGCGCGAGCTTTTTTATGAAAAGTTGGATACGCTTGAGTGTTCAAACAGTACGGAACGAATTGATTTTGTGAAGGAGTATTGTCGCAAATATCCCGAAAATGACGAATATGCATTTCAACTGATTCGTTCGATTGATTATTACGTGTGTGGAAACGAGGAAAGAAGTGCAAGGTTTATGCCAATTTTATTGAAAACAGCAGAAAAATTGATGGATACGCAATACCGTCATGCTGTGATTCAAGAAATGGCAAAGCTTTGCGCAGAGGAAGATCTGGACACGTGGCTGAACATGGTGCCATACGCGGGAGGCTTTAACAGACGCGACTGCCTGATCTCAAGAGTCGCTGCGCGTGGAGATTTTCAAAATTCTTATATCCAGGAAGGTCTGAATATGATAGAGACCCTGGCGAGCCAATTGGATGCGCGTTATCCCGATCAACTTGGTTCCAAGAACAAAGTGATCTATCAAAGGGAAGTACTGCAAGTAATCGAATCTTTTGGTTACAATGGAGAAGTTCCCGACGGCTGGAAAATGTTCTATGCCTATAAGCAACTTGTTCTCGCCGCGTGCTTGTTCGGTCAGAAACGACATGACGAGGCGTGGGTGGAGTTCGATTCCGCCATCGAAAAATGCAAATATATTTTTTCGCTTGATAAAGAATGGTTGCCGATTGGCGGAATGCTTTTTTCTAATTTGAGAGTGAGCAAGGATTGGAATTATGCCATCGACGAGAAAGGACGAAAGCATAAGCTGTTCCGAATGATCCGCCTGTCTTTCTATCACATCTCGACGATTTGCGATCTTTTAACAAATGAAAAGTGGGCATGGTTCAATTCTGTTCGGGATACCGAAAAATTCCGAGCCGCTGTGAAATGGGCAAGGGAAGTGGAACAGACGCAAAAAAGTGAGTTGTAATTTTGCCCCGTAACCTCAATAAAAGGCAGACCGCAATAGCGGTCTGTTTTTTGTTGGCTTTTTCCCCTACTGCGCTCGCTCTCCGACAACCTGCTCCGATCGAAGGCAGGAACAGGTGCAAATCTTCCCACAGGGAAGTTTGCGGCAAAAGAATGCCAAAGGCATTCGTAGCCTTTCGCTTGGTTCGATGCTCAAAAACGCGCATGCACATTCGGGGGAGCCAAGACTCAATAGCTGGAACCTCTTTTCTGTGAAAAGATCGTTCGGGCTATTTTGTCTTTTTGAGGAGTTTGAGCGCTTTCTACGTTGAGCTATTATAGATTATAGAAAGAAAGACAGACCGCATCAGGTGCGATCTGTCTTTTCCTTTTGCGTCCATTCGGCAAAATCCTTTTGCCCCTGCTCAGAGGATAGGTATTCTTGCAGGCAAGGGAGTAGGACGCGTGCCAACGATTGGATTTGTTCCTTTGAGATTTCAAGATCTATTTTTGAGGACTTTTTCATTTCTGTTCTCCTATGAAGAATGAGATTAGAACTGTCGTTCTGTTTAATTATAGGAAACAGAATTTTGCCAATCTCGTTTCAAAAATTATCGCAAATAAGAGTTGACCACGACCTCGATTCGGTTGTGCCCGAGAGCTTGAGATATTTCGGCACAAAGCTTGGTTTCGTATCCGTGGATGGTCTCGCGCTGATACCTTGGATGCGACAATGCTTTTTGCAAGTGTCGTTCATCTATGAACATGGCGTGACGGGGAACAAAGGGCATCCATAACATAAGGGGGTGAGTCAAATGCAAAAAATGCATGTGATACTCACCCCGACGTTTTTGCTTTGCGGCTAAACGCCGCAATGTTCGCCTATTATTTCGCAAAAATGATGTGGAAAACAAGCGAAACCCGCAAAATCCACGCGTCAAAAAAGCCTACCGTCGGCTTTTTTGCGCAGGGGCTGCGCCAATGGCGCAGCCTCATTTTCTATTCTTTGGAAGTGCGCAGGGCTCGGTATTCCGTAAGCCCACAATGATTATACCGTTTAAAAAATTGACTCATACCGTATTCGTCGGTAAAATCGCACAGCTCGGATATTTCCTTGAAGGAAAGCGTGGTGGTCGCCACCAGCTCTTCGATCTTGGCCAGCTTTTGACGGTTGATCTCTTCTTTCAGGGTCTTACCCGTTTCAGCGACAAAAATTCTGTTCAGATGGCGTTCGCTAATGTTGAATTTTTGCGAAACATCCGATGGGCGGATGCCGATGCCGTTATAATCGGCAATAAACCGTTGGATCTGGGCAACTCTTGCTTCATTTTCACGGAGTTCCTCGATCTCCGCCATTTCCCGTACCCGATATGGGTAGGTTGCTTCCACAAATTCCAGCATCAGGCATTCCAGATAACTTGTGATCAACCTTCTTCTGATGGCCGTGTCATGATAGTTCTTTTTTATAGCAATATTCAGGATATCCCGCATATGTTTTGTTTCGTGATAGGGGATCAGCTTTGCCATCTCCGCGGGTAATTTCTTCAGATGGTTGGATTTGATATCTATGGAAAACGCCATAATAAACCGTGCACCAACGGTATCGCCATCAATGATCTGGTGAAAGGTGTCGGGGGGGATGATTATAAAATCGGACTGTTCTATGCAGATCTGCTTGTTTTTTTCAATCTGCATAACAATACGGCCCTCCAACGCATACTGGATCTCATAAAACGTGTGCTTGGTGTATTGTGTAAAAAGGCTTTCTGTTTCACTTCCGATGATCCTTGCCCAATAAATACGGCATTTCATAAAGTCATTTTCAACAATGATGTCATATTTTCCTATGGAGTGCGATTTTCTTGTGATTGCTTGTTCACGCGGATTGCTTTCCGTATTCATAGTAAGCCCACCCTTCTTTGCGGTGTTGTTGTGTATTTTTATTATACACTGAATTTTTTAAAAATCAATAGGACTTGTCCAAAACAGAATGAAAAATGTCCGATTTATAGGGTAAAACGGTAGATCATGTCCGCTTTTTTGGTTGCTTGGTTCTGTCTGATGTGCTATAATAGGGCAGAGCAAAGAAAGGGGGATACATGTGAATACGTTTTTTGCGATGCTTGGAATTGTACTTTTGTTTGCCGCGCTTTTGATCCCCGGATATGTTCTTGGCAAGGTTCACGCAATAACCGACGTTGCGATGCTTTCCTTCAGCAACATATTGATGTATGTTGCAATGCCGTTTTTGGTGTTTTCCAAGCTTTTGGAAATCAGTTTTGCAAAAATGTGCCTGACCGAGATCTTGATATCCGTTCTGTTGCCCGTTGCTTTGGGATGGATCCTTTTTGCTGTTTGTAAGCTTATTTTCAGAGGTGCTGAGGCAAGAAAGAGAAGCGCGGTGTTTTGTTCTGTTTTTTCAAATTGCGGCTTTTTGGGAATCCCTCTTGTTGCTGCAATGTGGCCGGAGAAACCCGAAATCGTGCTTTATATATCGATCTTTAACGTGGTCAGCACGTTTATGCTGCTTACTCTGGGAGTTTACATTCTGTCCGGGAACAAAAGGGAGATCAGTCTGAAAAAGACTTTGATAAGTCCGATCTTTTTCGCAATTGTGTTGGGCGTGATCGCGTCCCTTCTGAATGTGCAAGCGCATTTTGAGAGCGTTCATACTTATGCGCGGACGCTATCTCAGTTGACTACTCCGTTGGCGATGATCAGTCTCGGATATGAATTGTCCAAGCTCCCTCTTCTGAAAATGTGGATGAACGCCGGAGTTTACATTGCATCATTTATCAAATTGATACTTTCTCCCTTGATCGCGATTGGAGTACTGGCGCTTATGAAATACATTTTTCAGTTGGAGATGGATTTCAGCGTTGTATTGGCTATGCTGGTTGCAACGGCTGTATCCACCGCTGCCAGTGCGCCTTCTATGGCGAAAAAATACGATGCCGATGCGGAGTATGCCGCATCGCTCACGCTGGCCAATACGTTGCTTTGTATTGTAACGCTTCCTTTGGCATATACGTTGCTTGAAGCTATATTTTAATGACCATAAATGTTCTCGGGTGGGAATGTTTCAATATATTTTATCGTGCTGTAAAGAGGCAGAATGGAGGTAATTATGATAAAACTCGGATGTGGAACGGTACTGTTCCGAAATTTTGACCTGGAACGTAGCTTGGATGCCATTCGAAACGTTGGATTCGAATACTTTGAGACACAGGCAGTGGGGCCTTGGTGTCCGCATGTCAACGTGGAAACCGACGATCCCGAAGAGTTGGTTCGTTTGAAGAACAAGTATGGATTTCGGGAGATTACGGGACTTTGGGCTCTCAACGGAAATATCATCAAAAATGACCGTGCGGTAGAGTCTTGCATTCGCTCAATCGAATGGGCTGCCGCTGCCGGCATTCCGGTCGTACACGCGGGTGACGGAAGCAAGCCCAGGGAAATGAATGACGAGGATGCTTACAAGGTGCTGGAAGAGAAGATGTCACGGATCTTGGAGGCAGCTAAGAAAAACGGCGTGATCCTTGCCATTGAGCCGCACGGTACCTTTTCACTTACTCTGGACGGATTGCAGAGAATGATGAAGCTGGGAAGCCCCGATGTACTTGGAATCAACTACGATGCCTGCAACGTCTTCCGCTCGGCATACGTGGAAAGCGGGAACGGCGAATCCGGCTGGAAATGCGCTGAGGGCAGAGAGGATGAGCTGGAAGTGCTCAAAGGAATCGCGGACCGCGTGGTGCACTGCCATGCCAAAGATATCAACAGCGAAAAGCAGTGTGTGCCGGTTGGTACGGGTATCGTGAATGTCAAGGGCTGCGTGGAATATCTCAAGAACATTGGGTATCAGGGTGTTGTTTCGGTGGAGACCGAGGGCGGTGACGATTTTGACGCCATTGTGGATCTGGCGAAAAAGAGCTATCAGTATCTCAATTCCATAATCAAAGGAGAATAAGACATGAAAAAATTTAATGTGGGCATTATTGGTTGCGGTGCTATTGCAAACCAATATATTAAAAATGCCAAGGAAGTTTACAGCGATTATTTTACCATTACGGCATTGGGCGATCTTCGCATAGAAAACGCACAGAAGTATGCCGAACAGTATGAGATCGAAAAATTCGGTCCACCCGAGATGGTGTATGATGACCCGACGATCGACCTGATCATCAATCTGACCGTTCCCATGGTGCACGAGGAGGTTACCGTGCGCGCACTTGAAGCAGGTAAGCATGTGTACACCGAAAAGCCTTTGGCTTGCAGCCGTGAGGGGATGAAGCATATTCTTGAGGTGTCAAAAAAGACCGGAAAACGCGTGGGTTGTGCCCCCGACTCCTTTATGAGCGCTCCGGCACAAACCGCCAAAAAGGCACTGGAGGACGATTGGATCGGTGCTCCCATTGGCGCCAACGCCATTTGCGCCATGCGCGGTAACGAGTATTGGCGTCCCGATGCCGATTTCTTCTATCAAAAGGGTGCAGGCCCAATGATGGATATGGCACCGTATTACCTCAACTCCTTTATCAGCCTGTTGGGACCTGTGGATAGCGTGATGACCATGTCCAAGATCACGTGGCCCGAGCGCACCATTAAGGTTCCTCCGCGCCGTGGAGAAAAGATTCAGGTGGAAGTTCCCACCTATGTGTCCAGCATCATGCGCTTCCAAAACGGTGTGATTGCAACTTTTGTCAACTCCTTTGACATTTGGAAGACCACCTCGCCCTACATCGAGATCTATGGAGAAAAGGGAACCATGGTCATTCCCGATCCCAATCGCTACAAGGGAGATGTGCTGATCCGTCGTTTTAAGGACAGCGAGTTCCATGTGTTGCCGCAGTTTATCGAGTATGCAACCTATGGCCGCGGTATTGGTGTTGTGGATATGATCCGTAGCATAGATGCCGATGTGCCACACCGCGCAAGCGCCGAAATGGCATATCACGCGACCGATGTCATTCTTGCTATGGACGAAGCGGGGGAATCGCATAAGGAATTGAAGATCGAGTCTACAGCAGAGCAACCAAGCGGACTTTGGAACACTCCCGAAACGATTTTGTGGAAATAAAAACAACTGTGTGAAGCGTGCTCATGTTAATAAGCGGGATCGATTGGAACTCCTTTTTACTTGCGCGTGAAATTGCCGCTCTGTTGAAACCGGAATGATTGCAAGCTTTGTAATTTCCCTTACTGATTTGGACTTGACACATTTAAATGGGGCAGTATTACTGCCTCATTTTATGATGACGAAGCCGGGCAATCGGGGGAGGCATGTAATGCTACAGGGAGTGCTTTTTTGTTTTGCATATAAATCAACTTTTTGAAAAGTTTTTTGAACTTTTGTTGATTTCTTGTTGTTTTTTTAACAACCAAGGGTTGACAAGCGCTTTCTTTTGTGATATAATGATGAACATCTGGAAGAATGCTCGGTGCTTCGGGCTCTTTTGGATGAATCTCCTATGATCCCGTTCTATGTGTATGCGAAAGGCACACCTTCTCCCAAAAGGAACCCCTTTACTCCGCAATTGCAGAGAGCGGTTGTCTTATTTTATGGCGTTTTTTGTAGGAGACCGACACCTTGGTTGTACGCTCGTTCATGGGGCTGCAATAAAACAAAAATAAAAAAAGGAGAAAAACCATGAAAAAACTTTTGGCACTGCTCTTGGTTGTGGTCATGATTGTTTCTATGGCTTCTTGCGGTAAGAAGAAGGTAGAATACGTTGACCCCTACGAAGGGCTCACCTACGACGAAGTTTCTGAGAAGATTTATAATGAAGTTCTCGGAGAGTTCGCAACTGCTTATGAAGCAGCAAAGAAGGCTGACAACGTTTCTGAAAGACAGGCGTTGATGGCAATCGCCGAGGCAAAGCTGATGGAGGCTGCTGTTATGCTTCCTCTTTCCACCAACGGCGGTATGTACGCAATTTCCCGTGTAGCTCCCAACACCGCTACCTCCACTCTCTGGGGTAACGACAGCTACAGATACCACAACGTGATCGTTTGCACCGAGCCGATCGCATCTGCTGACAGAGCCGAGATGAAGGCTGCTTGGGCAGAGAAGAAGGGCACCGGCACCTACGAGGATTGGGTTGTTGAGTATCTCACCGGCAAGGGCTACGAGATCAAGGACGAGTACTCCATCGGTTACTCTTCCGACCCCAAGACCTGGGACGTTCTCGCTACCTCCCGTGCTGCTGACTCCGAGGCAATCGTAAACACCTACGACGGTCTGTATGAGTATGACTGCGAGAACGAGCTGAAGCCCGCACTGGCTGAAAGCTACGAAGTTTCCGACGACGGTCTCACCTACACCTTCAAGATCCGTGAAGGCGCAACGTGGGTTGACTACCAGGGCAACAAGGTTGCAGACGTAACTGCTGATGACTTTGTAGCCGGTATGCAGCACATGATGGATGCTTGCGGCGGTCTTGAGTACCTCGTTCAGGGCATCATCGTAAACGCTACCGAGTACATCGAGGGCGACGTTACCGATTTTGCTGAGGTTGGTGTAAAGGCAGTTGATACCTACACGCTCGAGTACAAGCTCGTAGCTCCCACCTCCTTCTTTATGACCATGCTGGGCTACGGCGTGTTCGCACCCATGAACAGAGCATATTATCAGTCGCAGGGCGGTCAGTTCGGCGCTGAGTATGACCCCGAGGCAGAGTCCTACAACTACGGTAAGACTCCCAACAACATCGCTTACTGCGGTCCTTACACCGTATCCAACCTCACCAAAGAGAGCAAGATCGTGTTCTCTGCAAACGCTTCCTACTGGAATGCTGCAAACATCAACGTGAAGACCATCAACTGGCTCTTCAACGACGGTAAGGATGCAACCAAGGCATACAACGATATGAAGGCCGGCACCCTCGATGGTTGCAGCCTCAACGCTTCGGCTCTCGAGCAGGCAAGAAAAGATAAGGTATCGGGATCCGATAAGACCTGGTACGATTCTTACTACTATGTATCTGCTACCGACGCTACCTCCTTCATGGGCTTCTACAACGTAAACCGCGTTCTCTTCAACAACTTCAACGACGAGACTCAGGTTGCATCCTCTCTGACTGCAGAGGAGCACACCCGCACCACCGCTGCTATGCGTAACGTGCACTTCCGCCGTGCGATCTCTTTCGCACTGGACCGTGCTGCTTACAACGCACAGGTAGTTGGTGAAGAGCTCAAGCTCACCTCTCTCCGTAACTGCTACACTCCCGGTAACTTCGTTGCTCTCGCAGAGGAAGTAACCGTGAAGATCAACGGCACCGACAAGACCTACGCTGCAGGCACTTACTACGGTAAGATCATGCAGGATCAGCTCGATGCAGATGGCGTGAAGATCAAGGTTTGGGATCCCCAGGCTGACGATGGCAACGGTTCCTCCGACGGCTTTGACGGTTGGTACAACGTTGACAACGCTGTTGCAGAGATGACCACCGCAATTGAGGAGCTCAAGGAAATCGGTATCGAGATCTCCGAAAAGAACCCGATCAAGATCGAGCTGCCCTACTGGTCCAGCAACGAATCCTACGCCGCTCGTGCACAGGCTTACAAGAAGAGCTTTACCGCTGCATTTGGCGACAAGGTTCAGCTGGTGCTCGTGGATTGCCCCACCGCCGACGAGTGGTACTATGCAGGCTACTACACCAGCACCGGTAACGAAGCAAACTACGATATTTACGACGTTTCCGGTTGGGGTCCTGACTACGGTGATCCCCAGACCTACCTGGATACCTTCCTGCCCGATTACGCAGGCTACATGGTGAAGTGCATCGGTATCTATTAATCAAGGAATTTGTTAATTTTTTGATATAATATCGATCATTCTAAAAATGAATGACACGGTGGAGGATGAACCTCGGTTCATCCTCCTATCGTGGTAATTATGAGAGAAGAATATTATGACAAAATATTTGATAAATCGCATACTTCGCGGGCTTTTGTCCGTCATTGCCGTGGTTGCTATCGTTATGCTCCTGATCTATTCCTTGATGAACCGCGATCAGATCTTTGCGCAGGATAGCGTCTACTCGCATATGAAAAGTAATGCAAGAGAAGCCTATAAAATGCAACAGTGGGAAAAATACGGATATCTGGACTACGTGCCTTATGCCGACTATTTGAAGATGCTGCTGCAGAACGGAGACATCACGCAGGATGTTTATAATGAAGCTGTCAAGTTCGGGGACAAGGCCTCGGAGGACAGCGCTGTTGTTGCGCAATACGTAAAGGAATTCAAGGACTACTACGAGAGTCGCGGATACGAGTTTGAGCGCAAGGATGCCGACATGCTGAAAAACAAGTATAAGGATGGCGGCAAGCCCTATATCTATGCGTATAAGGATACGCCCCTGATCACCCGCCTTTGGGAGTACATCACCGGTATTTTCCGGGTGGATAATATTCACTACGTAAAGGAGGATATTGAGGATCGCGGCCTGGAGTTCACGCTCTACGATCCGGTATACGGAGGAGAGAAGTTTTCTCCCGCTATCATCGGTAACGGAACCCAGCACAAATACCTGCTGTATTTCGATTCGCAATTCCCCTATATTCATCAAAATCTTCTCACCGTCAGACTTGGAACCTCCTATAGCATCAACAAGGATATTGACGTGTTTGAGACCATGACCAACACGCAGGGCTCCTACGTGTATTCCACCGTGACCTATCCTTCGGGTGTTGTGGCAGAGGGCGCGGACAATTTGCATTCCGCAACCTACGTCCCGAACTCGCTGGAGAACGGAACCGTGGTTATCAAAGACCGTTTCGTAGACAACTATACCAGTGTGACCGCAAACAAGAACGGACTTTCCAAAATGGGATATTCGTTTGTGATCGGTATCATCTCGGTTTTACTTGCATATATCGTAGCCATTCCGCTTGGTACGTTGATGGCACTCAAAAAGGACAAGCTCATCGATAAGCTTGGAACGATCTATATCGTCTTTATCATGGCCGTGCCGTCACTGGCGTATATTTTCCTGTTTAAGGCTGTAGGCTCCAAAATAGGACTTCCCGGAACCTTTGACGTCGACTCCTCCAGCAAGCTGATGTACGTGCTGCCGATCATTTCTCTGGCGCTTCCTTCCATTGCAAACCTGATGAAGTGGCTCCGCCGTTACATGATCGACCAGATGAACTCGGATTACGTAAAGTTTGCGCGTTCGGGCGGTCTTTCGGAAGGGGAGATCTTCAGCAAGCACGTCCTGAAAAACGCCATTATCCCGATCATCCACGGAATCCCCGGAAGCGTGCTGGGTTCCTTGGTTGGCGCGATCATCACCGAGCGCGTGTACGTTGTGCCGGGTGCAGGTAACCTGCTTACCAACGCGATCAATGCATACGATAACGGCGTGATCGTTGGCGTGGCGCTGTTCTACGCGTTGCTGTCGGTTGTATCGATCATTCTTGGCGATATTCTGATGTCCTTGATGGATCCGAGAATTTCGTTCGTATCAAAGGAGAGGTGAGACATGAAAGAGCAATTGGTCAATTTAGATGAATTTAATATGTCCGAAGAAGAGCTCTTCTCGCAAGTGAACCACGATAGCCTTTCCTCCGAGAAGATCACCGCTCCTCGGTATTCCTACTGGAGATCGGTGTTCCGTGTATTCTTCAAGAAAAAGATCAACATTATCGTGCTGTCAATTCTGGCAGTTGTGATCCTCTTTACGTACGTGTATCCGCTGGTGATCGCGTACGATCCCGAGGTGACCCCGTACATCAATCTGATGGATGGCTCCTCCAAGCACCTCAAGCCCGGCGCGGCCATTGATAAATTCGGCTTTAGCTTGAGTTGGATCTTTGGCTCCGGCGATAAGGGACAGTCTACCTTTGATGCGATCTGGTACGGCTCGAGCATTTCGATCTCGCTGGCCTTGATCTGTGCACTGATCAACATGTTTGTTGGCGTTGTAATCGGAGCGATTTGGGGCTTCTCCAAAAAGGTTGATATTTTCATGACCGAGGTCTACAACATCATTGCGAACATTCCTTACATTTTGCTGATCTCTGTGATCGTGCTGATCATGTCGGCAAGCTTTTGGACGATGGTATTTGCCTTGACCGTTACCGGATGGTTGGGAATTGCCTACTTTATCCGTACGCAGGTGATTATTATCCGTGACCGTGAGTACAATCTGGCTTCCCGTTGCCTGGGAACCCCCATTCTTCGCATTGCTACCAAGAATATTCTTCCTTTCATGACCTCCGTCATCGTAACGTTGGCGGCAACCGAAATTCCTTCCTACATCTCTTACGAGGTGTTCCTTTCCTACATCGGAATGGGTCTGAAGGATATGTCGCTCGGTAAGCTCATCGAAGCGGCGCAAAATGCCATGGTTACCCCCGGTTGGGAGTTTGAGTTCTGGTGCCCCGTTGCGGTTGCATCCATCATTACCGTTGTTCTGTATGTGGTTGGACAAAATCTTGGTGACGCGTCCGACCCCAGAACCCACATGTAAAGGGGGGCGGCAGAGATGGAAAATAAGAAAGTATTGCTGTCCATTCGGGACTTGCATGTAAAATTCAGCGTGCGCGGCAGAACCCTGACGGCGATCCGTGGTGTATCCTTGGATCTCTATGAAAACGAGTCCGTTGCTATCGTTGGTGAATCGGGTTCGGGTAAATCGGTGTTGACCAAAACCTTTGCGGGTATGTTGGATTCCAACGGTTATATCAGCCAGGGAGACCTGATGTTTAACGATGCGGAGCTTTCCGATACACGTGTGGCATTGACCGCACAGGCAAAGCGCATGATCCTGAACGGAATCAAGAAGCTGAACGCCTACTCCAAGCTGGAGCTTGGCGCATCGGTTTATCGCCAAATTTTAGACCTGGAGGCAGAACGTCGCCACCGCTCGTCCTTGACGGAGGATGAGGAAAAGCGCATGAAGGCTCAGTTGGATGAGTTGATCTTTAAAAAGACCGAAAAGTCCAACCAAAGACAAACCGTTGACCGTGCGCATGAAAAAGAAAAATACAAAGCAATTACGGTAGAAATTGAGCAACTGGAAGCACAGATTAAGGCGCTCAACGAGAAGAAAAAGGCTGCTATTGCCGCGGCAAAGCAATCGCTTGCCTTGGATACGGCATATCAAAAGCAGTATCAGGAAAAAATGGCTGCCTTGAAGGCAGAGTGTGAAAAGCAGATCGGTGGGGAAGTTCCTGCCGCTGCAAAGGAGCGCAATGCTGTTTTGGCAAAGGAAGTTTATCTTTCGGTTGGAAGATACAGCTTCAAAAAGCGCTTGACTTATTTCAACGGACTCCTTAAGGCTTTAAAGAAAGCCATGAAGATGGGCGTTGATCTTGACAATGAGCAGGAGAGAAACGCGGTATTTGATAACGTGGTGTTCCGCGTAGAGTATCTGGACGAGACCGAGACCGAGCTGCACGGACAGTGCAAGCTCAATCTTTCCAAGATCAAGTATGCAAAAGACTGGTCCAAGATCCGCGGTACGCGCATCGCAACCGTATTCCAGGACCCCATGACCTCGCTCAACCCTATCGTAACCATCGGTAAGCAGATCACTTCGATCATTCTCAAGCATCAGGATTGCTCGGAGGTTGAGGCGAGACGCCGCGCGTTGGTTCTGATGAAAAAGGTAGGAATCCCGAACGCGGAAAAGCGTTTTGATGACTATCCCTTCCAGTATTCGGGCGGTATGAGACAGAGAATCGTTATCGCGATCGCTTTGTGCTGCCAGCCCAAGATTCTGATCTGTGACGAGCCCACTACGGCGCTCGACGTAACGATCCAGGCACAGATCCTCAAGCTTTTGAAGGATCTGCAAAAGGAATTCAACTACACGATCGTCTTTATTACGCATGACCTTGGTGTGGTTGCCAACATTGCGGACCGTGTTGCCGTGCTTTATGCCGGACAGGTGGTGGAGCTTGGAACGGTAGAGGACGTCTTCTACGATTCCCGCCATCCCTACACCTGGGCGCTTCTCTCGTCGCTGCCTCAGCTGGCGCAGAGAAACACCAAGCTCTATTCGATCTCGGGCACGCCGCCTTCTCTCTACAATAAGATCGTGGGAGATGCGTTTGCCCCCAGAAATCCCTATTGCCTCAAAGTGGATACCTTGAAGGAACCCCCGATGTTCCGTGTCAGCGATACGCACTATGCAAAGACCTGGCTTTTGGATCCGAGAGCTCCGAAGATGGAGAAGCCTGAGATCATTCAGAACATTCATGAAAAGCTCATGAAGGTTTATAACGTATAAGGAGGAAAAGCTTGTGTCGAAACAAAAAAATGTAAATACCGAGAAAAAAGCAGGCTTTTTCTCAAAGCGTGCCGGTCAGGGCGAGGGAGGGAAGTCTCCCGCGCATCTTCCCGAAAAGGGACCGATCGACGAGAACGGAAGAGAGATTCTTCTTTCTCTGAAAAACGTGGATATTTCCTTTGGTAAGGGCGACAAAGCGGTAAAGGCCGTTAAGAATGCGAGCTTTGATATCTACAAGGGCGAAACCTTTTCGCTCGTAGGCGAATCGGGCTCGGGCAAGACCACCATCGGTCGAGCCGTCATTCGTGTCAATCCCTGCGCCGCAGGTGAGATCCAGTACAAGGGCGTTCGTATTTCGGGAAAGACCTCCCGTACGATCGACCGCGAGGTGATCCGTAATATTCAGATGGTATTCCAGGATCCCGCCGCCTCGCTGAACGAGCGTGCCACCGTTGATTATATTATTTCCGAGGGCCTTTACAACTTCCACCTTTTTGAAAATGAGGCGGACCGTGTGCAAAAGGTAGAGGAGATGATCGAGGCGGTTGGTCTGCTTCCCGAGCATCTCACCCGTTATCCGCACGAGTTTTCGGGCGGACAGAGACAGAGAATCGGTTTGGCGAGAGCCATGGTTATGCAACCGGAGCTGGTAATTGCCGACGAGCCGATTTCCGCATTGGACGTATCGATTCGTGCGCAGGTGCTTAACCTGCCCAAGAAGTTCCAGCAGGAACGTAATATTACCTATCTTTTCATTGCGCATGACCTTTCCATCGTTCGCTTTATTTCCGACCGTATCGGTGTTATTTATAAGGGCGATATCGTGGAGATCGCAGAGGCGGAGGAGCTCTTCAATTACCCGCTTCATCCCTACACCCGTTCCTTGATCTCGGCAATCCCGATCCCCGATCCGAAGCTGGAAAAGAGCAAGGTACTGTTTACGTACGATCCCTCCGTGCACGATTACAGTGAGGACAAGCCCGAGCTGACCTGCATCGGAAACAATCACTACGTATACGGCAACAAGAAGGAAATTGAGGAATATCGCGCAATTCGCGAAAAGGGTGTTCCTATGAAGTCGGTTACCTTCCGTTCGGAGGCAGAGGCTTCCACGACCACTGTAGAGGATGAAAATATGTCCGACGAGCCGATTCTGGATACTCCGATTCACGATACGGGTAGCAAGCTGTATGCGCTGGCATCCTTTTTACTGCCTCCCATTGGCTTGATTGCGGGACTGATCTTCAAAAAATTCAAGCATATCCGTAACTACAAGGCTTGCAAAAAGGGCGCTTTGATTGGACTGGGTTTGATTGGTTCGATCCTGCTTCTGTTTGGCATCCTGTTGGTGTCGGCATTGATTTAAGTTTGGAGTTCTCATGAGAAATTCGTCAAAAGACAATCTGCCCAGAGGGCTGAAACCGGTTCAGCGGATCGAGCTTTCCGAGAAAAACAAAAAAGTACGGATCGTTTTGCTGATCGTTTTTGCGGTGATAGCCCTTGGGGCGTTTGGCTTTGCGATCTTCTCCTCGTTGCATACCGAGGACGGATGGTATTCGATTCAGGTTCAAAGCGCGGAGGATCACTGTGGAGATGACTTCATCTTCAACTATTACGTTGCCGATTCCGAGGTTTCCGCAAAAACACAGTATGACCGAGTCACGGCACTCTATTCAGAGGCTGCAGTGAAGGCCTATCGCGTGTTCCATGCCGAAGAGGCATTTGCGGACGTCAACAATCTGTATTCGATCAATACACATGTAGGTGAAACACTTGTGGTAGACGAGATTCTTTACCGCGCGTTTGAATTGCTCGAGCAAAAGGGAAGTCGGTATCTGTATTTTGGCCCTCTTTATGAGGAGTACGCGCTTCGCTTTTTCGGATACGGACAGGCGGCCATTGCCGAAAATGACGATCCGTACGTCAATACAGAGCTTGCTGCATATTTTGCGGAGCTTGTCGCATTTGCCAACGATCCCGCATCCGTACAATTGGAGCTGTTGGGCGAAAATCGCGTGAGGCTTTTGGTTTCCGAGGAGTATGCGGCATTTGCCGAGGAAAATGGTTTTGACCGTTTTCTCGACTTCTTCCGGATCAAAAACGCCTTTGTTGTTGATTTCCTGGCAGAAACCATGCTCAAAAACAGCTATTCCTACGGCGCAATTTCCAGTTATGACGGATATACTCGAACTTTGGATCAAAAGCATGTGTATGCGTATACACTTTTTGATCGCAGAGATCAGGTGGTCTCGGCAATTGCCACTCTCAGTTACCAAAACGGTGGAAGTCTCGTCTATTTGCGAAATTATCCGATGAGTGAACAGGAATCCTTCTTCTATTATGCCTCGGAGAGACTGACAATCCCGCCAATGTTCAATCCTGCAAATGGCCTCTATCAAACGGCCACAACCGGGATGATCGGCTATTCAAAAACGCTGGGGTGCGCCGAAACAGTGTTGGATCTCATGCCGTTGTATACTGCCGAAGAGGTCGATGTTGCGGAAATGCTCGCGTTGAACGGCCGCGAAATCGCCACCGTTTGGTGCGAGGATCACTGCGTTTGCTATACGGATCAAGCGTTTTCTCCGAAACTGTTGATTACAGACGGAGAATATGCATATGAGTCGGTTTTTGTCACCGAAAATCGGTAAGAAAAACAGGAATGCTATATTGGCATTCCTGTTTTTTTCGATGGATTCTGTGGAAAAACAATTGACGAAATCTCGAAAGCGTGCTATAATAAGATGTTACAAAGGGTTCTGTTTCCTCTTACAACAAGGATAGGAACCAATGTGAGGTGGATGCCATGAGGCGCGTGCTGCGATCTTGTATTTCGATACTGCTTGTACTCCTGCTGTTCTTACAAACAGGAGTTATTTTTGCGCGTGCAGAATCGGAGCGCCCCTCTTCAAAAGAGCTTCAGAGCGTGGCAACCGCAATTCTTGAACGTAAAAAAGCGGAGCATGGAGCCACTCCCACGGATCTGTTTTTCAATGCTTCCTTTTTACAAACTGCGGGATCAACGGCAGGGGACTGGTATCCCTTTGCCATCGGTCGGCTTGCGCTTGAGACAAGCACCGAGGAATATCTTGCAGTCCTTTATGACAATATAGAGAAAGCATACCATAAGGACGGTGTACTGGATGCAACAAAGGCCACCGAATATCACCGCATGATCCTTGCGATTCTTGCAATGGGTGGAGATCCAACCCATGTGGGAATTGATCGGTCAATTGATCTGCTAAGGGACGGTGTTTGGAATTGCGTGGATAAAAGTGGTACACCGAGTCTTGGGAAGCAGGGCGTTAACGGCTATATCTGGGGCCTGTTGGCGATCGATTCGATGCAGTATGAGGCGCCTGACGGAGCAATGTATACGCGGGATATGATTCTTTCCGAGGTCCTTTCTGCAGAGCTTCCGAGGGGCGGCTGGGCCTTGTCGGGCTCTGTTGCAGACGTGGATGTGACCGCAATGGCGATCCAGGCGTTGGCACCATATCGGGACGTGCGTGCGGATGTAAAGGATGCGATTGACCGCGCGTTGAACCGTCTTTCCGAGCTGCAGGATGCCGACGGGGGCTTTTCCGCGTGGGGAAGATCGAATGCGGGGAGTGTTTCCCAGGTATTGATTGCACTTTGCACGCTTGGGATCGATCCTTTTACCGATGCGCGTTTTGTTAAAAACGGAAGCACCGCGTATGATGCCATGATGCGGTTTCAATTGCAGGACGGAGGCTTTTCCGATTCCGTTGGCGGCTCCTACAATAGCCGCGCCAGCGAACAGACCCTATGTGCCGTGACGGCTCTTTGGCGAATGCAA
Organism: Clostridia bacterium; assembly: GCA_017505745.1. Lineage (GTDB taxonomy): Bacteria > Bacillota > Clostridia > Oscillospirales > CAG-272 > UMGS1865. The sequence goes on along the minus strand of JAFVOP010000087.1, from coordinate 4,642 downwards.
AATGGGATGCGCTGCCTCTATGATCTTCGCCCCGATGATTTGGGAGAGACCCCCAAAGTGGCTTTTTCCGCATTTGATGCAAAATCCATGGCGGAAACACGTGCTCTGCCAACCGAGCTTACTCTGGAGCATCGCCCCACGGTTTTGCGGCTTTTGTATCAGCTTTCCGCAACCCCGGATGTCTCCGGACGGGAGGAGGCCGAACGGATCCTTCTTTCGGCAAAGGCGCAAATCGACGCGATAATATTGGAATTGGAACGCCTTGAATCCGAGATTGCGGCAGTGCTGTATCCGTTTGATGCGCTTAACCTGAGGGATTACGGAGAGGTGAAAGCACTTTATCAGCGCTACGAAGCGCTTTCTGTATCCAATCGCGCGTTTCTCTCGGATTCTGCCGCAGAAGATCTGTTGCGTGCCAAAGCGCAACTCCAAACCGAGCTGCGCGCTACGTTGATTGGTGCCGGTTGCGGATTGGTTGTTCTTTGCCTGCTTCTGTATATTGTTTTTCATATCCGACACCGCCGCCGCGCGCAGCAGCTGCCCGAGAGCGACGAGTGATTTTTTCGAAAGGAGGCTCCACCCAATGAAAAAGGATTTGTTTGTTGCATTTGTAATTTTGTTCGTAGTGATCCTGATTTTCTCCGGAGTGGAGATCCAATCGGTTGACGAATATTATCTGACCCATCTGGACGATATCCGAGAGGATAGTGAAACCGTGTTTCTGACGGTTCGATGCGACGAAGCCCTGGAACACATCGGGCAGATGAACGTCGAGCTTCTTGCGAGCGGACTGCTGCCGTCCAACGGTGTGATCCTGGCTCGAACCGAGTATGTATTGCGCGAAGGAGACAGTGTATACGAGATTTTAGACCGTGCGATGCGACACAATCGCATTCCCACGGAATATGTTTACTCCTCGGACGGTGGCGTGTACGTTAAGGGCATGGGGCATCTTTACGAGTACGATTGCGGACCTCTCTCGGGATGGAGCTTTTCGGTCAACGGAGAACCCGCGCAATCGTCCTGCAACCGACTGGAGCTGTCGGACGGAGACGAGATCGTGTGGTCCTATACCTGCTCCCTTGGACTCTTTTCTGCGCAAGAGGGAGGAGGAGGCCAATGACAAATCTGCATCCGTTGACCGCCTTTGGTCTCTTCTTTTCGGTGATCGTCCTAACGATGCTCACCATGCACCCCGTTCTTCTTTTGACGTCTTATTTCAGTGCAGTGCTTCTTTGCGGGGTCCTTCGCGGGGCACGGCATCTGCTGAAAAGCCTGGCGTACAGTATTCCCGTGATGCTGATGCTTACTCTTCTGAACCCGATCTTTGTGCATCGGGGAACGCATATCCTGTTTTTCTTAAATGGCAATCCCGTTACGCTGGAGGCCGTTGCCTACGGCGCCTCGTCCTCTCTGATGCTCTTATCACTGTTTTATTGGTTTCAGTGCTTTGGTATTGTGATCACAGAGGAAAAGCTTACCTATCTGTTCGGGCGTGTCAGCCCACGCCTGGCTTTGGTGCTGTCAATGTCGCTCTCGCTGCTTCCCTGTCTTCGACGCAAGTTTTTGGAAATTGATGACGCGCAAAGGGCGCTTGGAGTGTATGGAAAAGGCGGATACGTAGATCGCCTCCGCGCCAAGCTGTCCTCACTTTCCATTTTACTGACGTGGGCGCTTGAAAGCTCTGTGGAACGCGCGCGGAGCATGCGCGCGCGCGGATACGGCTTGCCCGGGCGCACGGCGTATTCCCTGTACCGCCGCACGCGACGTGACGTGGTGTCAGGAGTTCTTCTGTTACTTCTTTTTTGTGTGACCCTGCCTCTGCTTTTGAGCGGTTGGGCAACCTTTTCGTATTATCCCACGCTTTGCTCTATCACGTGGTCATTTCATTTTTGGGGTGCCTATGCACCGTTGTGTATGCTTTGTGCTTTCCCGTTGCTTTTGGAAGGAGGTGAGCGGTTTAAATGGCGTTACTGGACATCCAAAATTTGACCTTTACCTATGCAGGCTGCAACAGTCCCGTATTGCAAGCGATCGATCTGCAGGTCCAAAAGGGGGAGTTTCTTTTGCTTTGCGGGGCTTCCGGATGCGGAAAGACAACCCTGTTGCAGCTGCTCAAAAAACAGCTTTCTCCCAACGGAACACAAAGCGGTGAGATCCTTTTTGACGGAACCCGTATCACAGAGATGGAGGAACGCGATTCGGTACGGCGCATTGGATACGTGCGCCAGGATCCCGATGCGCAGATCGTGTGCGATCGCGTGTGGCACGAGCTGGCGTTTGCGTTGGAAAGCCTTGGAGAGCCGACCGACCGCATTCGTCGGAAGGTGGCCGAAATATGCAGTTTTTTTGGCATTGGAGAATGGTATCACCAAACAACCGATACGCTGTCCGGCGGACAAAAGCAGATCCTGGCTCTGGCCTCGGTCATGGCGTGTGAGCCCGATCTGTTGATCTTGGATGAGCCCACCGCCATGCTGGATCCGATTGCGGCAACTCATTTTTTGGCCTGTGTGCGACGGATTCACGCGGAGTTCGGCACGACTGTGATTTTGGCAGAGCATCGGTTGGAGGAATTGTTTTCCGCTTGCGACCGCATTGCATGGATGGATGCAGGGCGGATGCTCTTTTCGACAACCCCGAGGGAGACGCTCATCAAGCTTTCGGCGCATTCGCAGCCGGAGCGTTATCTTCCCGCGCTTCCAAGTGCGGTGCGTCTCTTTTGGATGCTGAAGGGGGAGGGGGACTGCCCGTTAACCGTACGGGACGGCGCTCAGTTTTTGCGTACACATTTTCAAAATGCGATTCGTTCCCTTGATCAAGCGCCTCTATCCACTTCTTCCAAACCGGTGGCGATCTCCATCGAGGACGGATATTTCCGTTATACGAGAGAGGGGACAGATGTTTTGCGCGGAGTCTCACTTTCGGTCTATGAGGGGGAGCACCTCTGTATTTTAGGGGCAAACGGTGTGGGAAAAAGCACGTTGCTTCGTGTTTTGGGAGGTGTGAGCCGCCTGTGGAAGGGAAAATACCGCCTGTGGGGAAAAAAGCTTCGTGAATTTTCTCCTAAGGTGTTGTATGAAAGTCAGTTTGCCTGGTTGCCGCAGGATCCCAAAACGCTATTCGTTCACGATACGGTAGAAGCAGATTTGAAGGAATCCACCTCCTTGCGGAGCCTTTCCGCCGCGGAAGCTGAGGCACGCATAGAGGACATTTGCGAGCAGCTTTCGATCAAGCACCTGCGTGGGCGCCATCCCTATGATCTTTCGGGAGGGGAGCGACAGCGTGCGGCAGTTGCCAAGCTGTTGTTGCGTGAACCGAAAATTTTGCTTTTGGACGAGCCGACCAAAGGGTTGGATGCCTATGACAAAGAACGTTTGGCAAGTATTTTGACGGCGTGGAAAGGGGAGGGCCGCGTGATTGTAACGGTTACACATGACGTGGAGTTTGCCGCCGCCTTTGCCGACCGTTGCGCGTTGTTTTTTGACGGACAAGTGATTTCCGCCGAGGCGCCCGTTCCGTTTTTTTCCGGCAACCGCTTTTATACCACGGCGGCCCGTCGGATGACATATCCCTATTATGAAAACACGGTTACAGTAGAAATGGCTGCCACGCTGTGCCTTCAAAACGGGAGGATAAAGGAGGCGGAGCTCCAATGACCCGGAAATCTTTGTTGCGCCGTTGGACGTTATTTTTCGTTGGAGCGGGGATCGTATTGCTTGCGCTTCTGGGGGCTTGGTTGCTTCAAAACCGCCAATACCGCGTGATCTCGATGGCGATTGCCGTGCTTTCCTGCCTGCCTCTTTTCTTACGCTTTGAACGGGATCGGCGCATGCGCGCGGGGGAGCTGGCCGTAATTGCCACGATGATTGCCGTTTCGGTATTGGGACGCGCGGTGTTCGGCTTTCTTCCCGGATTTAAGCCGGTGACGGCAATTGTGATCCTCACCGGGATGGCGCTTGGCGCGGAGGCGGGATTTGTAACGGGCTCCATGTCTGCCATTCTCTCCAATATTTTTTTCGGACACGGTCCGTGGACGCCTTTTCAAATGATGCTTTGGGGAGGGATCGGTCTTTTCGCGGGATTGCTGTTTGCAAAGAAAAAGAAGGTTCACCGAGGCCTGATGATAGCGGTTGGGATTCTTGGAGGCGTGGTATTTTCCTTGGGAATGGATATTTGGAGCGTGTTTGCTACCGAGGAGAGCTTTACGCTTGCGCGGTATCTCTTTTACGTGAGCGTCTCATTTCCGCAAATGCTTGCCTATGCAATTTCCAATGTTATCTTTTTGTTATTGCTTCACGTTCCGATTTTGAAGCAGTTGAATCGCATCAAAACCAAATACGGGATCTTTTCCGACGGGTAAGTGGAAAAAAGCATCCGCGGCTTTGGCGTGATACTCTTAACGGAGTATCACGCCAGTTCTATTCGCCTCTCGGCGAGTTGTATTGCTACGCAGTGATATTCGGATTACGCCGAGTGGTATTCGCTACGCGAGTTAGAAAGGCGAATAGAATATCACTGAAGCCGCAAGGCTTCAATATCACTGTCGCGTCAGCGATAATATCACTCCGACGAAGTCGGAATATCACTCTTGTTTTTTCTGCCAATGTATGATATAATATAATCAGTATTATAGGGGTAT
>JAFVOP010000086.1 GCA_017505745.1 Clostridia bacterium | reverse complement strand
GGCCACGGTTGGAAAGCAGAGCGCCGACAGCACCGTACAAAGCGCGAGCAGAAATGAAAAGATCCGTTTCATTTTTGTATCCTTCCTGAGAAAAAAATAAAGGAAGCTTTGCGGGCTCCCGCTTACATTATGCCATATTTACCCTTGGATTACAATATATTTTCTTAAATAAATCATTTCTTTTTTTCAATACTTTTTTCCATACGGGAGGGGAAGCCTGCCAACCGAGCGGAGACTTCACGCCATGAAGGCATACAAAAGAAAAAAGGCTTTTGGAGATTCCTCTCGGGAACGCACAGCTTCACCGATCCTCTCACGAAAACAAGAACAAGCTCCCATTCCAAAAATTATACCGTCTCTTTCCCTGTTTTTGTTGACATCCGTTTGAAAAAGATGTATAATATAAAAAATAAACGAATCGGAATCAACAAAGGAGGACCCCAAAAAATGAAACATCCGATCATCAAAATTACCGTTCGCAATTTTGGCGAAATGACCGCCGAGCTCTATCCCGAAAAGGCCCCCAATACGGTTGCCAATTTTCTGTCGCTCATTGAAAAGGACTTTTTCAGTGGCATGATTTTCCACCGTATCATCAAGGGTTTTATGATCCAGGGCGGCGGCTATGACGAATCCTTTGAGCAAAAGGATGCCGAGGCGATCCGCGGCGAATTCATCGCCAACGGCTTTATGCAAAACGATCTGCGCCACACGCGCGGCGTGCTTTCCATGGCGCGCACGTCCGACCCCAACTCGGCCTCCTCGCAGTTTTTTGTGATGCACCGCGACGCTCCCCATCTGGACGCGCAGTATGCGGGCTTTGGCAAGCTGACCGACGGCTTTGACGTGCTCGATAAAATTGCCGATGTAAAAACCGGCCGCATGGGCTGGTTCGACGACGTTCCCAAGGATCCCGTTGTAATTGAAAAAATAGAAATCATCGAACAATAATCAAGTTCTGTAAAAAGAAAGGATCGGTGCAATGATGAAAACCACCCGCTCCCTGCTTACAAGGCTTTTGCTCGGTCTGCTTTTGCTTACACTCCTTCCGCTCACCGCAGTTTCGGTATTGGCGGAGGATGCAGAGGACACCGACTATATCGTTGACGAAACGGAAGTGGAATATCTCTTTTCCGTACAGGCTCGCAGTGAAAACCATATCATGCAGGGCTTTGCCGCCTACGGTGGGGTTGTATTTCAGCTTCATGACGGCGGCCGTTGCACAACCTACCATTTGGAAACCGGAACCAAAATTTCGGAATTCCATTTGGGAAGCTTTTATACGCACAACCATTGCGGAAACGCCAATTTTGGCAAGGAATTTCCCGAGGGGAACACCGATTTTCCCGCTTTGTACGTATCGGGTGACCTTACCACCAAGGCCTGCTACGTGGAAAACGTAACGGCAACCTCGGCCGAACTGATCCAAACGATTTATTTTGACATCGATCCCTCCTACACGGGCGGACAGGTCATTCTTGACCACGCGCGTGATCGGATCGTCTATATGCAACGCGAAAAAAGCAGCATTAAGGATATGAACAACGTCTATCGGATGTGTGAGTTTCCGATCCCCTCGCTGGATGCGGGAGCCGAGATCCACTATACCAACGCCGATATGCTGGGAGAGCCCTACGTGTTGCCCTTTTATCCCGGTATCTACCAGGGTGCCGTGATCTACGGGAACACCATCCTGCAAACACACGGCTACTCCGGCACCGCAACCGAGTACGGAGCCAAGGTTGGTATGGTCTGCTACGATACCGCAACGCACGCTTTTACCCACGCCTTTGACCTGACCGGAATCATTGATCAGGAGCCGCAGGGCACCTTTGTATATGAGGGTCGCTTGTATATGAACTTTGTCAACGGCAAGGTCTACGAAATCAAACCGAAGCTGACGGTTAAGACCGACGGCTACGATATGATCTGCGTGGAAAACGAAGCGCAGATCCTCGATCAGCTATCCGGGCAGATCCCCACCCCCTATCGGCTGCTCTCCGCCAAGGGGGACGCGGTCCTGTGGAATTCCCGGACGGGCGAATTTCAAGCCGACGTCACCCTGCAAACGCCCTACAACGAGCTGAAGGTGACGCTCACGGGACATGCTCTGACGCACCCGTGGGGAGAATACCGATCCAACGGCAACGCCACCTGCACCGAAAACGGCACCCAAACGCGGACCTGCACCCATGCAGGCTGCGGAAGAACCGAAACGGTGGAGGAAATGAATTCGGCCTTGGGCCACGCGTGGGGCGATTGGCGCGTGACCAGCCGCCAGGGCGCCTCTGCCGACCGCCCGATCGAATCGGCTTGCACGCGGTGCGGCGAAACGCAAGCCGCCACCCTGAAGGCCGTTGGCCTTGGTACGCTGGAGATCGTGCTGATCACAACCGTGGCAATTCTGACGTTGCTGGCGCTGGCTCTCACCGCTACGCTTCTGTATTGGAGACGGAAGCGGTGATCCGTAAAAAAGAAAATTTTTATGTCTTGCTTCTCATAAACAAATTCAAAATGCAGAAAGGAAACGATCATGAAAAAAGTAAAATATTTGCCTCTGTTGCAAGAAAATCTCGGCGAAGCCGCCGCACAGAGAGCCGCGCTGCTGGGCGTGACCGAGGAGACCGAGCTCCCCTTGGATGAGCCGTTGCAGGTTCGTTTGGTTCACAAGCTGGAAAAGCGCTCCGAGGACCATGTTGTACAGGGAACCGCCTGCCACAAGGGCATCATCTTTCAGACCTACGATGGCGGCCGCTGCATCACCTACCGCTTGGATAACGGCGAAAAGCTGGGCGAATTTCACTTTGGCAGCTTTTACACCCACAACCACTGCGGAAACGCGATCTTTGGCACACAGTATCCCAAAAACAATGACCGTTTCCCCGCTCTGTACGTGTCGGGAGACCTGACCACCAAGGCCTGCTACGTGGAAAGCGTGACCGAGACCTCGGCCGAGCTTCTCCAAACCATCTATTTTGACATCGAGCCCTCCACCTACACGGGCGGACAGGTGATCCTTGATTTTGCCCGCAACCGCCTGATCTATCAGCAGCGCGAGTTCCAGAAGATCAACGATCCCGCAAACGTATACCGTATGTGTGAATTCCCGATCCCCTCGCTGGACGACGGCGCCGAGATCCACTTCACCAACGCCGATATGCTTTGCCCCGCTTACGTCATGCCCTTCTATCCCACCATCTATCAGGCCGCTTACATCGAGGGCAATATGCTGATGCAGTCCTTTGGACGCGGAAAGCCCTCCTATACGGGCGCCGTGGTGGGTATGGTCTGCTACGACACCGCCACCCACGAGGTCAAGCACATCTTTGATCTGACCGCCGACGTCGACGTGGAGCCCGAAGGACTCTTCGTGGAGGACGGCCGCGTGTACCTTTGCTTTGTCAACGGCGAGCTCTACGAGCTCAGCCCTCTGGAAAGAATGCTGTAAGCTTTTCCGCTTTTTTCGTGGGAACCTTTTTGAGAAAAGGTTCCCACACCCTCCAAAAACCTTCCAAATCTTTTTTAGCAGAACGATCCGCTTTGGCGTTCTGCCGTTACGGTTTTTGGAAAGAATATGCCTTTTCGTGCAAGCATGAAACCGTGCATTGTACGTTAGAAAGCTTTGAAAAAACTTGCCCCGAGAAAAAACACCTGTTTTTGGAAAGGATGCCTTATGAACATCAAACTTTTAAAGCTGCTCAGTCAGGATTCGCGCACGAGCACGGCAGATCTTGCTACGATGCTCGGCATGAGCGAAAAAGACGTATGTGCGCAGATCGCCGAAATGGAGCGCGAGGGCGTGATCCGCGGCTACAAGGCAGTGGTCGACTGGGACCGTCTCGATAACGCGTACGTCTCCGCCATTATTGAGCTCAAGGTCACGCCCAAGGCGGGGCTTGGCTTTGAGGATGTGGCCGCCAAGGTGATGAAATATCCCGAGGTGGAATCGGTTTATCTGATGTCGGGCGTGTACGATCTCAACGTAGTGGTGAAAGGAAAGACCTTCCAGGAGGTTGCAAAATTTGTAGCCAAGGAGCTTTCCACCATCGAATCGGTAACCTCCACGGCCACGCATTTCGTTCTGCGCCGCTACAAGGAGCTTGACGTGGCTCTTCTGGGAAGCGGCAAGGATGAGAGAGGAAGCTATTCGTTCTGATGGATTACAGCAAGATTCTTTCCCCCACGGTTCAGGAGATCAAGCCGTCGGGCATTCGAAAATACTTTGACATTGCCGACTCGATGGAGGACGTGATTTCGCTTGGCGTGGGAGAGCCCGACTTCCCCACCCCATGGGAGATCCGCAAGGCCGGCATTTTGTCCCTGGAGGGAGGTAAAACGCGTTACACCTCCAATCGCGGTCTCGAGCAGCTCCGCCGCGAGATCTGTCACTACGTCAACCGCAAATACAGTCTCACCTATGACCCCGCAACCGAGGTTCTGGTTACGGTGGGCGGATCCGAAGCGATCGACGCCTGCGTCCGTGCCATTACCGCGCCCGGGGACGAGATCATCATTCCGCAACCCAGCTATGTGTGCTACGAGCCGATCGTACGCCTGGCCGGCGGTGTTCCCGTGATCATTGAGACCCGCGCCGAGCACGATTTCAAGCTCACGCCCGAGGATCTCAAAAACGCCATTACACCCAAGACCAAAGCGCTCATCATGCCCTATCCCTGCAATCCCACGGGCGGGATCATGGAGCGGGAAGATCTGGAGGCGGTGGCAGAGGTCCTGCGCGGCACCGATATTTTCGTGATCTCCGACGAGATCTACGCCGAACTGACCTTTGGAAAGCATCCGCACGTTTCGATTGCCGCGATCGACGGCATGCACGAGCGCACCGTAGTGGTCAACGGATTTTCCAAAACCTTTTCGATGACGGGCTGGCGTCTCGGATACGCCTGCGGTCCGGCTCCCATCCTGCAACAGGTTACAAAGATCCACCAGTTTGCCATTATGTGCGCCCCCACCACGGCGCAATACGCCGCCATTGAGGCACTCCGCAACGGAGACGAGGCCGTTGCCAACATGCGAGAGGAATACGACATGCGCCGCCGCCTTATTGTTTCGGGCTTCAATCGCATCGGACTCTCCTGCCGCGAGCCCCTGGGCGCCTTCTACGCCTTCCCCTGCATTCGCTCCACGGGACTTTCGTCCGACGAATTCTGCGAGCGTCTGCTTTACGCCGAAAAGGTGGCCGTGGTTCCGGGCACCGCGTTCGGACAGGGCGGCGAAGGCTTTATCCGCGCCTCCTATTGCTATTCCACCGCGCATATCACCGAGGCGCTCCGGCGCATAGAAAGGTTTTTGAAAACACTTTAAGCAAACAAAGGAGAACCTTATGAAAAAGCTGCTTTCCCTGCTGTTGGTCATAGCCATGCTTACCTCTCTGCTTGCCGCGTGCGATACTTCCGAAAAAATCCCCGAAGAAAGCGATAGCGAAACCCGATCGGAAACCGACTCCGAAACCGAGACCGACTCTGAAACCGAAACCGAAACCGAGCTTCAAACCGAAACCGATACCGAGGCAGAAACCGAGCCGGAGACCGACGAAAAGGTCTCTCTGAACGGCAAAAAGGTACTTTTTATCGGAAATTCGCAAACCTTTTACGGAAACTGTGTCATTCAGAAATCGCAATCCTATATGACGCAGGAAAGCCGCCAAAACGATCAAGGCTACTTTTATCAGCTTTGTAAAAGCAACGGGGCCGAGGTACAGGTAACCAACTGGACCTTTGGCAATCACAATCTCGGAGACTTTTTGGGGCCCTGCAACGCGCAACGCGTTTGTCAGGGGGAATATCACATGAACTATCTCACCGACCGCAATTTTGACTACGTGGTCATTCAGCAGAGCGGGCAAGACAGCATCGATCTGATGGCTTGCTTCCAGCAATGCACCGCGCTGGCGGAGATGTTTCGCGAAGCAAATCCCAACGTGCAGCTTTTGTTCTTGGTCCATCGCCGCGCATACGAGCTGGATCTGGATTGGCTGGTTGCGTTGCCCTCCCTTGCAGACATGGACATTCGGATCGTGAACTATGGCAAGATGATAGAGGATATCATTACAGGCAGCGTCACCGTGCCGGGCGCGTCCCTCACCTACAACCAGAATTCCTTTATTGTAAAGCAAAGCGCCAAGGACGGCTACCACCCCAACATCCTTACCGGGTATCTCACCGCCCTTGCTACCTACTGCGCCATTACCGGAGAGAGCGCCGTTGGTCAGGACTATTCCTTCTGCAACAACTCCTCGCTCCACAGCAAATTCAATTTTGACTCCTTTATCAATACGTATTACGGCTACCAGGGATCTACCACCAATTTCAAGGAGATTTTTGCCTCTCCCTCCGAGATGTACGCCCTGCAGGCTCTGCTCGATACCTACCTTGCAGACAGCTCCTACGGAGGCTGACCGAACCCCGTAACTCATACAGCAAACAGGGGAAGAAGCTCTTTTTTCAAGGCTTCTTCCCCTGTGTTTTTTTTCGTGTCATCAGGTCATATCCTCCGGACGGAGGATCGCATCAAATTGCTCGGCCGTAAGAAGGCCAAGGCGCAGGCAGGCCTCGCGAAGCGTAAGATGCTCCGTATAGGCAAGCTTTGCAATCTTTGCGGCGTTCTCATAACCCACGTACGGATTGAGCGCCGTAACAAGCATAAGCGAATCGTTGAGATTCTGCCGCATTTTCTCGCGGTTGGCACGAATGCCCGAAGCGCAATGCTCCCGAAAGGAGTTCATCGCATCGGCCAGAAGACGCGCCGATTGCAAGAAATTGTACGCGCAGACCGGCAGAAAGACGTTCAGCTCAAAATTACCCTGCGAGGCGGCAAGCCCCACGGCCGTATCGTTTCCCATCACCTGTACGGCCACCATAGTCAACGCCTCGCACTGCGTGGGATTTACCTTGCCCGGCATGATCGACGAGCCCGGCTCGTTTTCGGGAACCGTGATCTCCCCCAACCCGCACCGCGGGCCCGAGGCAAGCCAACGCACGTCATTGGCGATCTTCCAAAGATCCGCCGCCAGGGCCTTGAGCGCGCCGTGGGCAAATACCAGCTCGTCCTTGGAGGTCAACGCGTGAAATTTGTTCTCGGCCGTTCGGAACTCCGCACCGCACAGCGCTGCGATCTTCTCAGCCACCAGGCGGTCAAAGCCCCGTGGCGCGTTGAGACCGGTACCAACGGCGGTGCCGCCAAGCGCCAGCTCCCGAAGCTCCTCCAGGGACGAGAGGAGCATTTTTTTGTCCTTTTCCAGCGACGAGCGCCAGCCCGAGATCTCCTGTGAAAAGCGGATGGGAGTGGCGTCCTGCAGGTGGGTCCGTCCGCTTTTGATCGCGTCGGCGTTCTCCTCTTCCAGGCGCAAAAAGGTTTGGATCAGGCCGTCAACCGCCGGGATCACGCGATCCCGCAGCTCCAGCACCGCCGCGATATGCATGGCAGAGGGAAAGGTATCGTTGGAGGACTGCGACATGTTCACGTCATCGTTGGGATGCAGAAGGCGCTTTCCCGCCAGCTCGTTTGCGCGGTTGGCAATCACCTCATTGGCGTTCATATTGGACTGCGTCCCTGAGCCGGTTTGCCATACCACCAACGGAAAATGCTCCCAGAGCTTTCCTTCGGTAATTTCGTCACACGTCTTGCAGATCCAGTTGCATTTTTCTTCGGTCATACGGTCGGGACACAGCTCAAAATTTGCCAAGGCCGCCGCCTTCTTCAAAATTCCAAACGCATACACGATCTCCTGCGGCATGGGCTCTCTTCCCACTCCGATCCGAAAGTTCTGTCGGCTTCGCTCGGTTTGCGCGCCCCAGTATCGGTCGGCCGCAACCTCCACCTCTCCCATCGAATCGTGCTCGATCCTGTATTTCATATTTCCGTTCTCCTTGTCTGTTTTTCGTAGAGCCTTGGAAGCAAACGCTTCCTCACAGAATTATCCCGTAAAAGAATCGAGAAACCACTCTCCGTCCTGAAGGACGAGACGGATCTCGTTTTTCAGGATCCGATCGGGAGAGCCCTCCAGCCACGAATCGATCTCAAGGAAGCAGGTTTCGGCATTGCTGGGCTTTACCACCCGCATGGTGGAATAATCGTAGATCCGCATGCCGTTGTTGCCAAGACGGTCGTTCTCCTCGTTGATCAGCTGGTAAAGCGTTCCGTTCTCCTCGAAATAGCGCGCCTCAAACATCACCGCGCCGCCAATGCCATTGCTTGTCATATGACCTTCAAAGAGGTACGGGAGCAACACCTCCTCCAGATACGCGGCGCTGTACACCGCTCCTGCGGCCTCCTTGAATTTCTCTACGTTCGGAAATTTAGCGTATTCGGTTACGATCTCATATTTTCCCTCATATGGCGAGCCAAAATAGAGATAGGTAAATTTGGCGTAGTCCGAGTCGGCTTTGTACACCGGCAGACCCGCGCCGTAAATAACGGTATTCAGCTCATACGAGGCTTCGATCAGCTCTACCGCGCGGTCGTAGATCTCCTCTACGTCGGGTGCCTTGGACGCACAGGACGAAAAGGTCACCGTGTATCCAAACAGCATACAGCAGGAGAGCAACAACAACAGTATTTTTTTCATAATTCTCCGTTCCTTTGTTTTTCTGGGGAAAACTTCTTGAGCATAAGCTTTGTTAGCGTAATATTTTTGTGGGGGAAATTCTTGAGCAAAGGCTTTATTAGCGTAATATTTTTGTGGGGAAAACTTTTGGAAAAGTTTTCCCCACACCCCTTTCAAAACTTTCCGCACATCTTTCTTGCTAAATTGGTTCGTTTAACGCGCTTTATATATGCATTGGCT
>JAFVOP010000085.1 GCA_017505745.1 Clostridia bacterium | reverse complement strand
GCCGTTTTGTACAATAGGAGCGCTGCTCGGGTGCGGTCAATCAGGGACAACACTTTTCAACGAAAAATTCACAAAAGTGCCGGGACAGATATCTCGGCACTTTTTATATTTTTAATTGTTTATAAGCTTGTATGTAACTTCCATTCCTTTGTCAGGATGATATGTCCATGTAACCGTTACGCCTGCAGTTTCGAAGGTTTGATTTTGCCTTCCCATAGACCAAGAAGTTTGAGCCATATCATTATTCAAGGAATCCGGCAATCCTAATTTTTTGTTCATATTCTTTATTGAATACCAAATGGCAGAACTGGAGTAATCGTCTAAGTTATAAACATTGGTATCTGCCATTAGATAAGAACCATCAGAGCCCAATTCCCAACCATATTGAACATCGGAGTCTATTTCGTTATATAATTTTTTAAAATCGGGGCCTTTTTCTTTAATCGTAATATTTGCTATAGCGCTTTTTCCGTCTACTGAGGCAGTAATTGTACATGTACCAGCTTTAACACCAGTGATCGTGCCGTTTGCATTAACGGTAGCAACAGAGCTATTAGAAGAAGTCCATGTTACATTTTTTTCACTTGCGTCATTGGGAACGATAGTACAGGTAAAAGTAAATGTTTCTTCTTCCTTTATGGTAACATCTGTTTTGTTTAAAACCACTTGTTCAACGGGCTTCTTAACGATAACATTAACGGTTGCAGTAATATCCTCAGAACTTACTGTAATCGTACAAGTTCCTGCGCTAACTGCTGTTATAACACCAGCGTTACTAACAGTAGCCACAGCGTTGTTTGAAGAACTCCAACTAACAGTTTGATCTGTAGCGTTTTCGGGAAGCACTGTACAAGAAACAGAACTTGCGTTGCCCACATTAATCGTTAATTCGGCATTCGAAAGAACCAAGTTCTCAACAGGCACATCACCACATGCAGTAAAATAACTTAATATCATGGTTAATGTAAGCGTTGCAATAAACAATTGAATTATTATCTTTTTCATTTTGACTATTCTCCTTTGTTATAAATATCAGTTAATTTTTGAATTTTAGTTAAGTCGAGATTGCTTAAATAGGTTGAAAATACAAATGTAGGAACAGAACCACCGGCAGTATAAATTTGCTTATTATCATCTGCGTATAATCCAATAGTTGTTATTCCAATAACTTTGAAGTTTTCATTTATCAATATTCCTCCACTACTTCCGGGCGCAATATAACTGTCCGATAAAATATAATATATACCATTAATTTTATCATAAATGTCGGAATATTCTTCGAGTAATACTCCAGCGTTAATCTCCATTTGCACAGAAGAATTAGGATACCCCACTGTGTATGATTTTTCACCGATCACATATTCCTCAGTGAATTTTATATTCTTATAATGAGATTGGATTTTTTCATATCCATCTAATTTACCAATGAATATATCCTTCTCACTACTATGAAATATACCGCCAAGGATATTTAGTTGGGTATATCTGCTACCACTACTTTGATCTTTAATATCAAAAAAAGCTATAGCAGAACTTGCGCCCTCCATTACATGATTATTGGTTATAAACCATCCATCCTCATTTATAATGAACCCACTTCCTGTTCCTAATGGAGTCCCCTCTACATCTTTCACTACAATTTGAAAAACATTTCCTTCAAAATAAGAGCTGTTTGGTGTTCGTTCCGCCGTATAAACATGAACTTCGTTTTCAATAACGAAATCCCACTGAATATACCTCCATTTTTCATCATTGGCGGGTAAATCTAACGTGGGGATTTCTTGCCCTTGGACAATAGACACTTCCTTGAGAACAGTACCATCTGTATCTTTCCAGATATATTTTTCTTTTGGAACTCTTTTTGCATTATATCTAACGCCATCTGATGTTACACTTTTAATCCATTCCGTATAATGCCAATTCTCGGAATCTTGAGGTAAAGGATACGAAGGTTCCGTTGAATCGGCAATAACAATATTTTCTTCTTTAAGAATTATACCATCGGCATCAATCCATTGAATTTTAGATTTCTTCAACCTAAGAGCTGTGCATTCTATTTTATTTCCTGATTTTATTACATTCCAATCCGTATATTGCCACTGCTCATTGTCGGCTGGCAAATCACGCAAAGACGGATCGAAATCCGAATCAACGACTGTACATTCTAATAATGTTCCATCCGTATCCATCCAGATAATGTAATATTTATCATAATCAGAATTGCACGCTACACAGCTAAGAGTAATAGCAATTGCCACACAGAAGACTAAAATACGTTTGATTAACCACTTCTTTTTATACATATGAACCCTTTCTATACAAAAACCGAACTATAATATAATTTCTAGACATATATGGGCTATTTATAGACTATATTGTATCATATATAGCCCACTTTGTCAAGTGCTTTTAGGATATAATTAGTCAAAAATGTTGAAGGAAGTAGAAATATGGATATGTACACAGCGGTTAAGAACCGAATTTTACAATTATTAGGCGAAAAACAAATGTCAATACACAAGCTTGCAATGGAATCCGCGGTTGCACCATCTTCGATAAAAAATATACTCTACGGTAAAAGCCAAAATCCTGGGATAGTTACACTGAAGATGCTTTGTGACGGATTTGGAATTACGATTATAGAGTTTTTTGATACTGAAACATTTAGAAAATTGGAGCAGGAAATCCAATAAAAAAAGGCAATCTCATTCCCATAGGGTTGAGATTGCCTATTTCTTATCGCGCCATTAGCGGCATATTGACCAGCATATTTTCGAGGAAGATGCCGTAGCCCGTGGTGGGATCGTTGATCAGCACATGCGTCACAGCTCCGACGATCTTGCCGTTTTGAATGATCGGAGAGCCGCTCATGCCCTGCACGATGCCGCCCGAGCAGGCGAGCAGATCGGGATCGGTCACGGTGACGGTAAAGCATTTGGAGCCGGTGGCGTCACGGTTGATATTGGAGATCTTTACGTCGTAGCGGTCGAGCTTATTGGAATCGAGCGTACAGAGAATATACGCGTCTCCCTCCTCCAATTCCTCCCGCAATCCCACGGGCATGGGGTCGCAGGAGGTTTCGGGCACCTCCGAAAACACGCCCCACACGCCGCACGCCGAGTTTCCAAGCAGCGCGCCTACCTTGCCGGCGTTAAAATAGCCCTTCAACTCTCCGGGAGCACCGGCGGCCCCTCGCACCACCGAGCTGATCGTCACGTCCGACACACTTCCTCGCTTCATGGCCACCAACTCGCCCGTATCGCCGTCACAGATGCCGTGTCCAAGTCCCGCAAACGCGCCGGTATCGGGAATGATAAAGGTCACCGTTCCGATCCCCGCGCCGCTGTCGCGCACCCAGATCCCGGTTTTGTATCGCGACTCAGCGGGACAGTAGGCCGGCGTGAGTGTGACATCCAGTTCACTTTTGCCTCGCCGACAGTGCAAAACCAGCGGCTTTCCCTCGCTTCCTTCGATCCATTCGGTCAACTCGGAGGCGCTCGCAAGCACCTCCCCATTGACCTTCAGGATTACGTCCTTGGCTTTGATTCCCGCATCTGCGGCAGGGTTTACCTTCCCCTTTGCAGTCTCCACGTCACAAAACCCAACCACCGTCACGCCTTCGGTGAAAAATTTCACTCCAAACGGCATACCGCCCGGATACAGGGTCAGATCCCGCAGATCCTCGGCGGAAAAGGAGGCTCCTCTGGCGGCAGAGAAAACCGTGTTCCCCCCGTGCATGGAGGGGATGGAGGAAACCGTTGGGTAATGGATCATGCTTGCAACCGCAATGCCCGAGGCATCGCTCTCCTTTGTGGGTGTGCTCTGCCCCGCAATCGGCGTCGCAAATGCGGCACAAACAACGGCACTCATCAGCAGAAAGCAGCACAGGAGTTTCCAATATTGTTTCTTCATTGATTTATGCGTACCTTTCTATACAAGCGGTGTGAAACACAAACTCGCACCGTCTTTTTTACTTGCAAAACGGAGCTTTGTAACCCAATGAGTTGGAATCGACACCGCGTGTGCGCTGCTGTGCTGCCGTTTGTTTGCTGATACTAATTTGCACCGATCGCGGGACTTTCATAAGTAACAATTATGCCCATGACAGACAGAAAAAACGAATGTCCTCTTGCTCAAAAAAAGCACCTGTTCTCACAAAGAAACGGTTTATTCACGATATGTTATTGATTTTTTTATTTTTATTCCTTATAATTTGTTTATAAACTAATTATTCAAATGAAAGGAATTGGTATGACAGAAAAGCAGGCAAAAAAAGGAGGTTCTGCAGCTCGTTGCACGCTCACTCCGCCGATGCTGGTAAATCAAATCGCGCGGCTCTTTCAGAATCGCATGCGAAGCTACGATCTGGACGGCGTGATGAGCCAGGAAAGCGCGCGGCAGATCATGCGCGAGCTTGCCCGCGAGGACGGATGCAGTCAGCTGGATCTGGTACATCGCACCCACTTAAAACCACCCACGGTGAGCGTCACGCTCAAGCGCTTGGAAAGCGAGGGCCTGGTGGAACGCAAGAGCGATTCCATCGATCAGCGTGTCACGCGCGTCTTTTTGTCGGAGCAGGGGCGTGAGCACAGTCGCCGAGTTCGTGAACGTCTCAAAGACCTTGACGCCGAGCTGATGCAAGGCTTTTCGGAGGAAGAAACCCAACAGCTCTTGCAATTTTTGGCACGGATGCGTGACAATATTGTGTCCGAATAACGCCAAGCTGATTCGTCCGACGTGCTCGGAAAAAAATACCAAATAAAGAAAGGAACGCGTTTTGAAAAAACTGTTTCGCTACATTAGGCCCTACATGCTCTTTGCCATCGTCTCGCCGCTGATGATGATGGGAGAAGTGGTGGCAGACCTTTGCCTCCCCTTTCTGATGTCCTTCATCGTGGACTACGGCATTGAGCCCGGCGGACTTTCCGCCATCCACGATTCGGCATTTGCTTCGGGGGTCATGTCGCTCTTTTGGGGCACCGATTACACCCAGTTGCAAATTATCCTTACCTTTGGCGCAATGATGCTGCTCATTACGCTCGTTGGCGGCTTTTTCGGCGTGTTTTGCGCTTATACCGCCGCGCGCGCCGCGCAGAGCTTTGGAAACGATCTGCGTTGCGACGCTTACCGACGTGTAATGTCTCTTTCGATCGAGCAGACCGACCGTTTTACCACCGGCTCGCTCGTCACGCGCATGACCAACGATATCTCCATGATCGTGGAGTTTGTGGAAAGCCTGTTACGCATGTTCGTCCGCGCGCCCATGTTCTTTTTGGGCGGCACGGTGATGCTTTTGTTGCTGGAGGTACGCTTTGGAACCATTCTGCTCCTCTCGCTCCCGATCCTTGCCGTCTCCCTGATTCTCGTGCTTTCCCGCGCGATCCCCATGTACACCGAGCTGCAAAAGCGTCTCGACCGCGTCAATTCGGTGGTACAGGAAAACGTCAGCGGCGCTCGCGTGGTAAAAGCATACGTTTGTGAGGAGCATGAATGCGAACGCTTTGCCGAGGCAAATGAAACCCTTTGCTCGGTCAACTATAAGGTCCTCAAGCTCATGGCCGTCGTTACGCCGATTCTGCACGTCATTCAGAACGGCGCCGTGATCGCTCTGATCTGGGTTGGCGCCATTCAGATCGACAGCGTGGCCACCACCGGCATGACCACGGGTACCATCATGGCAGGCATCACCTACGTCACCCAGGTAGTGCATTCAATTATGATGGTAAGTATGATGTTCCAGTCTGCCTCGCGCGCCATTGCTTCGGCCAAGCGCATCAACGAGGTACTTGACACCGAGCCCGTGATCGTAGGCGGCTCACTTCCCACCGCGCTCGGCACCGCTCCCATTGCGGTATCGATGGAAAACGTTTCCTTCCGCTACCCCACCGCCACGGGCAGACCCGTGCTGCAGAATATCAACCTGGATATCAAAAAAGGCGAGACCTTTGCCATCATCGGCGCAACCGGATGCGGCAAAACCTCGCTGGTAAACCTCATTCCCCGCTTTTACGATGCCACCGAGGGCGTGGTGGAGATCGACGGGACCCCGATCACCTCGTTGGATCTTGACAGCCTGCGCAAACGGATCGGCTACGTCATGCAAAAGAGCGAGCTCTTTTCCGATACCGTTGCCGGCAACATCCGCTGGGGAGACCCCGACGCCACGATGGAGGACATCCGTCACGCGGCCACCGTGGCCCAGGCCGACGGTTTTATTTCCTCCTTCCCCGACGGATACGAGACCCCGGTTGCCGAGAAAGGGGCCTCCCTCTCGGGCGGACAAAAGCAACGCCTCTCGATTGTCCGCGCGCTCACGCGTAAGCCCGAGATCCTGATCCTCGATGACTCCACCTCCGCGCTTGATCTGGCCACCGAGGCCAAACTCCAAAAGGCCTTGCGCGAGGAATTGAAGCATACCACCGTGATCCTGATTGCGCAACGCATTGCCAGCGTGAAAAACGCCGACCGCATTGCCGTGCTTGAAAACGGAACCGTGACCGATTGCGCACCGCATGACGTCCTGATGCAAACCAGCGAGACCTATCGCGAGATCTACCGCTCGCAAATGAAGCAGAAGGAAGGAGGAGCAGTATGAACAACGCACCAAAGAATGCGGGCAATCCTCCAATCATTCCGATGGGTCCGCGCCGCGGAGGAGGACCGATGGCGGGCCGAATGAACGCCGAAAAGCCCAAGCACACCCTCCCCACCGTCAAGCGTCTGTTGCGCTACATCGGAAAAAGCAGCATGATCCTCATTGCATTGCTGGCAATTATGCTCACGGTCACCGCGGCAGATCTGCTCGGTCCCTTTTTCCAGGCCAAAGCCATTGATACCATTTCTTTGGACGACCTGACCGGGCTTTTGAAGGTCGACATGGATGCGCTCAAATTCTATCTGGTTCTTATGGCCGTGATCTTCGTATGCAGCTCCACGCTCTCCTATTTCCAGGAGCTGCTTGCCGCCAAGCTTTCCCAACGCACGGTGCGAAGCATGCGAAACGATCTCTTCCAAAAGATCTCGCGCCTCCCCATCGGCTACATCGATTCGCACCGCCACGGCGACCTCATGTCGCGTATGACCAACGACGTGGAGAACCTCTCCAACGCCATTTCGCAATCGGTATCCACCCTCTTCTCCTGCGTGCTTACCCTGATCGGAGCCATGGCCATGATGCTGTATTACAGCCCCGCGATGACGCTTATCGCACTTGTTACCATTCCGATCTCGATCTTCGTCTCGTCCTCGCTGGCCAAGTTCATGCGAAAATACTTTGTACAACGCCAACGCCTGCTCGGTCAGCTCAATGGGCAGGTGGAGGAGACCGTGATCGCCTATAAAACCGTAGTTTCCTACGGTAAGGAATCCGAATCGGTGGAAAAGTTCGGCAAGACCTCGGAATCTCTGCGCACCTGTGCCATCCGCGCCCGCGTGTGGGGCTCGATCATGGGACCGATCATGAATTTCCTCGGCAACCTGCAATACGTTCTGATTGCAGGCACGGGCGGATGGATGATGCTCACGGGGCGCGGCGGGCTGACCATCGGAAGTATCCAGGCCATGCTCCAATACTCCAAAAAATTTACGCGTCCCATCAACCAGATCGCCAACCAGTATTCCACCATTCTCACCGCCCTTGCGGGCGCCGAGCGCATCTTTGAGATCATGGACACGCCCGACGAGATCGACGAGGGAACCCGCGCGATCGACGTGGAAAGCATAAAGGGACAGATCGAATTCAAGGATCTGCACTTTGGTTACGTTCCCGACGCTCCCGTGCTCAAAGGACTCAATCTCACGGTGCACCCCGGGCAAAAGGTGGCCATCGTGGGTGCCACCGGCTCGGGAAAAACCACGGTGGTCAATCTTCTCACACGCTTTTATGAACCCAACAGCGGCGAGATCCGGATCGACGGCGTAAACATTGCCGACATCCCCAAATCCACGCTGCGCGAGGCCATTGCGATCGTGTTGCAAGATACCGTACTCTTCTCGGATACCATTCGTAACAACGTCAAATACGGCCGCGAGGATGCCACCGACGAGCAGCTACGCGCCGCCGCGGCAACCGCCAAGGCCGACCGCTTCATCGATCGCTTGCCCGATGGCTATGACACCATGCTCACCGAATCGGGCTCCAACCTCTCGCAAGGACAACGCCAGCTTCTTGCCATTGCGCGCGCGGTGCTTGCCGATCCCAAGATCCTGATCCTGGACGAAGCAACCTCTAACGTCGACACGCGCACCGAAATGCACATCCAGCAGGCCATGGTGGCGCTGATGAAAAACCGCACCAGCCTCATCATTGCCCACCGCCTTTCCACCATTCGGGATGCGGATAAGATCATCGTGATCGACCACGGCAGAGTCGTGGAGGAGGGCGACCACGACT
>JAFVOP010000084.1 GCA_017505745.1 Clostridia bacterium | reverse complement strand
TTCTTGAGCAAAGGCTTTATTAGCGTAATATTTTTGTGGGGAAAACTTTTGGAAAAGTTTTCCCCACACCCCTTTCAAAACTTTCCGCACATCTTTCTTGCTAAATTGGTTCGTTTAACGCGCTTTATATATGCATTGGCTCCCGCAAGCACTTTGGGACCCACGACCCAAAGTGCTCCAAATAGTTAGTTTTGATATAGAAAATATCCTATTTTACGTTAACGAAGCTTTTGGGAAAGAAGGTTCCCTTCCCCCCGCCCCCCTTCCCTTCAAGAACCTTCCACGCGTTTTTATAGCTAAATCGTCTCCTTTCGTACGCGGGGTCTGCACGGATAACTGCCGAAGCTTGTCTCTATGCGTCATCCTGAGCGGAACGCGCGAAAATGCGAAACGGAAACGAGGACAATGTATCTGTGCGCGTGGAGTCGAAGCTTTTTGCAGTCGAACGAAGTGAGCGGCAAAAAGTCGAGGCGCGACGGGAAGGCGTTGCGCCGAAGAGATCTATGAACGAGTTTGGATATCTTGTCAAATAAATGTTACCTTCCGTTGGCAGGTTATAGCGAATCCTTTCGTAGATCCCGCTACGGCTACGCCTTGCGGTTTTGCTCCGTTTTCACTGCGCAAAACTTCGACCGGTGAGCCGTGAGTGAAACGAACGCGAGCCTTCTCAGAGATGACGCCATGGGTCCCGTAGCTCCCACCCGCTTCGGTTGCAATCAAAAAAATTGAAACCGGTCGGCATGTCGGGCAGATCAAGCAAAAAGAAAACGTCCGCATTCCCGCATGGGGCTCTGCGAACGTTTTGTTTTTTTGCGGTCCGAGCTTATTTTTGGGGACCGAAGCGTTGGTTTTTGGAAAGGATCCCCACGCGGGAAAGCGCCTCATACAGCAATCCGGAAACCGCAACCGCAACAAGGCCTTGCACGGCATTAAAGGGCACACTGACAAAGGCGCCTGCACCGTAGCCGAGCAGAGTGGCTTCGTAAATAAGATATCCGAGCACCATGACAAGCTCCGCGGCTACGGCGGAAAGAAGGCGACGGATGCGCACGGAAAGCTTGGCATTGGACAGCAGGCGCAGAACAAGCAGCGCCGCCGCAACCATGGCGGCCTTGATCACAAAGGTGGCGGGAGCGTAAATGGCGTAGCCGCTTGCCAGGTCAGCCAAAGCCGCGCCAAGCGCGGCGCTCACCGCCGCCCAAGGACCGCCGAGCGTCCAGGCAGTGAGAAGCAGAGCGCCGTCGCCAAGGTTGACGTTTCCGATCCCCATGGGAATCGAAAGAAAGGTGAATACAAACACCACGGCGCAAAGCAGCGCCGCTGTTACCGTTTTTTGCAGGTTTTGGGATTGCATGAGATACCTCGATCGGGGAATTTTTGTGTTCCTATTATACTGCACCGACCGACAGTTGTCAATAGGAAAGCGAAATTTTTTCTTGGCTTCCAATCGCAAAACAAAACTGCGCATTGTTGCTCATTTTGGTGAGAAAGCGCATGCATATCGGTGAAATATTTGCAAAAATGCCGCCGCTGCTTGACAGAGGAGTGCTTTTCTTATATAATGAAGACAATCAATAAATATCTGTGCAAGGCACAGAATCTAAAAAACGGAAGGAGTCATTCAAATGGCTATTATTACGATTGTCGGTTCGGGCATGATGGGCTCTGCCCTGGCATTCCCCGCAAGAGAAAACGGAAATGAGGTTCGCTTGGTTGGAACCCACCTCGACCGCGAGATCATCGACGGCTGCCGCGCGAACGATCAGCACCCCAAGTTTGATCGCAAGTTTCCCGCAGGCGTGAAATACTATCAGATCGAGGAGCTGGAAACGGCTCTCGACGGCACCGATTTCGTTATCGGCGGTGTGAGCAGCTTTGGCGTGGATTGGTTCGGCGAAGTGGTGCTCCCCAAGATCAAGGACGGCACTCCCGTTCTGACGGTTACCAAGGGCCTGATGGATACCGAGGACGGCAAGCTCCTCACCTATCCCGCTCTCTGGAAGGAGACCCTCAAGAAGCTTGGCAAAAACATTCCCCTCAACGCAGTGGGCGGTCCCTGCACCAGCTACGAGCTGGTGGCACACGACCAGACCGAGGTCGCTTTCTGCGGCGACGATCTGGAGATCCTTCAGCAGCTGAAGAAAGCCATGGAGACCGACTATTACCACGTAAGCATCACCACCGACGTGGTGGGCATTGAGAGCGCGGTAGCACTGAAGAACGGCTATGCGCTGGGCGTGGCTCTTACGGTTGGTGTGAACCAAAAGGTATTTGGAAACGACACCCTGCACTTCAACTCGCAGGCAGGCGTGTTCGGCCAGGCAACGCGTGAGATGTATAAGCTCCTCGCGTTCCAGAACGCCATGACGATCGATAACCTTGCCGTTGGTATCGGCGACCTTTACGTCACCGTTTACGGCGGACGCACCCGTCTGGTTGGCATTCTGCTCGGCAAGGGACTCAACATCGACGAAGCCAAGGCCGAGCTCAACGGCGTGACGCTTGAGTCTCTCGTGGTTGCAGAGCGCGTGGCAAGAGCCATCAAGAGAAACATCGTCAAGGGCACGCTCAAGGCCGAGGACTTCCCGCTTCTGCTCCACATCGACGATATCGTTTCGAACAAGGCAGAGGTCAACATCCCCTGGGATAGCTTTACGTACCGCAAATAATTAAACTTGTAATAAAGGAGGCTCTCATGTCCACCTTGAAGCAACGCTTTTTGTTGGTCTCGGATATGCATTATACGATGGATCAGCCAACAAAGGAATGGAAACTGGCGCATCCGGAGGTCAAGCCATCCGCGGCGGCGGTGCATGCATTTGGAAAAACACAGCGGGAAAAGATCGAAAAGATCTACGAGGACATTTTGACCGAGCATCAGCAGTCTCCTTTGGATGCCGTGCTGGTGTTGGGAGATCTGTCCATCGACGATTACGATTACCGCAAGCTGCCGATCAACTATTGCAAGAGATTCAAGGAAGAGCTGATGGACCGCTTGCCCTGTCCTTCCTACGCCATCCCGGGAAACCATGACAGCTGGCCGAATGCACTCTGGAAGGAGTTTATGGGGCGTGACCGTCGTTTTTCCGTGGAAATCGGAGACGTTGCGTTTCTGATGGAGGATTCCTTTGCCAACGTGCCGGCCTTGCCAAACGATCCGGCCTCCGGTGCCGGCTTTACGCCGATGGATGCGGATTTTCTGCGCAGCTGCTTGCAAAAGCACCAAGGAAAGCATATCTTTCTTTGTGCGCACCACGTTCATGCGGCAGGACGGAGCTTTTCGGACGAATGCCGTGCGTTGCTTCGCGAAAGTCGGGATCTGATCTGGCTGTTCCGTGGGCATACCCATGTGGCGGGAGTATACGAGGGGTGTGACGGAACCGGCGGAAAAACGCTGATCGATATTGGCGGCTACGGCTATGAGGGCGTGATGGTGGAAGCCCGTTTGGATTTTAACGTGTTTGACGAGAAATGGGCGTGGGGATATCAGATCCTGGAGATTTATGACGATAAGATCCGCACGTACCATGTGCGTACGGACAACGTGTATCACGCCACAAACGGAGAGTTTTCGGTTTCCAAGCGGCGGGAGCGCGTGTTGGAGCATCCGATTTTATAACAAGCCGATCAAGGCAAACAAAAAAGCAGGGAACGGAAAAAACCGTTCCCTGCTTTTGGTTTGCCTCCCCCACATGCATGCAAAAATCGTATCAACTTCAGCATCTTTCCCCCACATATTTAAAGAAATCGAACGATTCTTTTTCTGCAATCCCCACTTTAAATAAAAATACGCAAGCCCGTTGGGGAAGCTCCGCCTTATCCCCTCCAACCGCCAAACAACCCCACCCGCAACAGCGCAGGCAGATGGCGGAGGCGTTTTGGCTCCCTGACCATCCGCCACGCCCATTCGAGCCCCCTGCGGGAAACGGCGGTGGGCGCGCGTTTGACGTTCCCCGCCCACACGTCCAAGGAACCGCCCAAGCCCGCAATCACGCGCACGTCCTTCAGCTGCGGCAGATGCGCAACAATCCACCCCTCCTGGATGGGAAATCCAAAGCATACGAACAAGAGATCCGGACGCGCGGCGCAGATCTCTTCCGTTACCTGCCGATCCTCCTCTCCCGTCTTTTCAAAATAGCCGTGGTGTACGCCGCAGATCCGCAACGTCGGATGCCGGAGCCGAAGATTTTGCGCGGCCTGCGCGGCCACGCCCTCCTTCCCACCGAGCAGAAAGACACGCAATCCCGTCTCCGCCGCCCGCGCGAGCAGGGCCTCGCCAAATGCGATCCCCGCCACACGTGCCCGCAGTGGAGTCCCCTTGCGCCGCGCCGCCCACAACACCCCTGCCCCGTCCGGCAACGAGAGCGCGGCCCGATTGAGCAGCGCCGCATAGGCAGGCTCCCGTCGGCAGGCGTCCAGCATCACGGCGTTTGGCGTGACCGTGAAGCAGGGGCTCCTTTGCCGTGAAAGCGCAAAGGTCACCGCCTCCTCCAACGTCACATCGTTGATTTTTACGTTGTATAACCGAATTTCCTTCATATTTTCCTTGTTTTTTTAAAATATCTTGACTTTTTTCTCGCCTTGCGTTATAATTAGTATTATGTAAATTTCTGCTTTTATGCGACATCGTTCCGCAGGCTCTTTTTGCGGAACAGGGAAAGGTTTTGTTATGGCAAAGAACAATGCAAAAATGGTTGAGCAGATCACGTCAATGGACGTGGATTTTGCGCAGTGGTACACCGACGTAGTAAAAAAGGCCGAGCTCGTGGATTATTCGGGCGTAAAGGGCTGCATGATCTTCCGCCCCTACGGCTACGCAATTTGGGA
>JAFVOP010000083.1 GCA_017505745.1 Clostridia bacterium | reverse complement strand
TTTCCCCACAAAAAATATTACGCTAATAAAGCCTTTGCTCAAGAAGTTTCCCCCAGACAATATTACGTTAAAACAGCTTTTCCGGATATACACCCTTGCGGTGAAGCAGCTCCAGCTCGGCGGCCACGGTATCGCGGTCGGCCTGGTAGGTGATGCCAAACCAACGGTCGGGCGAGGATTTTGCCTTTACGGTAATCATCTCCTGTTGCATAAAATCATTCACCATCACGGGCAACAGGCACTCGGCCTTGATATCCGCAGGTGTCAAGGAGCGCAGAAAGTCCTCAAAGTAGGTGCTCATCACATCCAACAGCTCGGGATGGAAGCCCCAGAGGTTCATCGAAACCATTTCCTGCGGATCCAGTCCACCGAACTCACCTACGATGCGGTGATCCTCCTCGTAGTGGATATCGTGTGTTTCGTCCACCCTTTGGAGATACCCGCGTCGAACCTCACAAATGCCACGCGTCACACCGCCGTTCTCGCTCATCGTGTTTCCAAGGATATAGGGCACCATGCCGGCGTCCTGCTTCCCTTTCATGCCATTTAGCATCTCATACATGATTTTGAACGCCTCTTTGCCGTAGTAATCGTCGGCGTTCACGGTGGCGAAGGGTCCGCGGATCACATCCTTGGCACAGAGCACCGCGTGAACCGTCCCAAACGGCTTGGTGCGGTCCTCGGGAATGTGATACCATTCCGGCAAGGAGGACGTGTCCTGAACAGCGTAATCCACGCGTACGCGGTCGCAGATGCGATTCCCGATGCTCTCGCGCACCGTTTCTACCATTTCTTCCTTCAATATAAACACGATTTGCGTAAAGCCCGCCTCTATGGCATCGTGAATGGAATACTCCATCAAGATCTCACCGTGAGGACCCACGTGAGAAATCTGTTTATTTCCTCCAAAACGGCTGCCGAGACCGGCCGCCAAAATGACTAACGTCGTATCTTTCATTTTTTAACTCCTTTTTTGTCTCATTTCTTATTTGTGATCCAATTGGGATCCCTATCTTTTATTTTCCCTCCTCGAAAGCTTCAAAATCGATCGTGGCCGATCCTACTCCGGTATCCAATGCAAGCGTGCTTGGTCCGTCTCCGTACCGTTCGCCATCCTTCAGCTTCTCACCTGCCACGGTCACCTTTCCGATTCCCTTGTCCAAGGTCACGGAATACCACTCGCGATCGCCAAGCAATACAAGCTCCGCGCTTCCAACGCCGCAGTCAATCTCACCGGTCCCCGAAAGGTACGCGCGAAGCGATAGCGCTCCAACGCCCATATCCAACGAAAGATTTGAAATTCCGCCGTCGAGAATGGCCAGATCTCCCGCGCCGCCACGTATGTTTGCCGATTCAGAGACCGACAGATATCGGAACGTCACGTCCCCGGCACCAAAATCGAGATCCAGTGTTTTGACAAAGAGCGCGGAGACATCCAATTTTCCCGCACCGGCTTCGATCTTTACTGTGTCAAACACCGTAGACGCGGGGGTCACCAGCGACAGCGTGGCCCCCTTCAAATTCGCGCGCTTGGTGGAATCCGTGAGATGCAGCACGCCATTCTCCTCACGCACCTTTAGGTTGGCAAGATTACTGCGGATCAAAAAATGATCCTGCTGCTCGCCCCCACGAACGATCGAAAGATCCGCCGCAGAGATGCTGATCTGCAGATCGGTCACATTCAACGAGGCCGTATATTCCTTCTCCTCCTCGAGCACCGCGTCGGAGTCCAACCAACCTCCAATCCATCCAAGTGCCCCACAAATGCCACCCACGATTGCCACGATCAGGCAGGCCGCAAGCGCGATGGCAATATACCGAATCAGTTTTTGTGCCGATGTCATTTGATATCCACACCTCCGAACAGGCTGGTGGCACTCACGTAAAGCGTTACCGTATTTCCAAGCGACTTCGCTTTGTTGGAGGTCCCGCCGAAGATCCCGGTGGAGTTGACCACGACCTTGACGTGATCCGGCACCAGAATGTCGATACCTCCAAATACGGCAGAGGCCTTGATGGCGCAATCCTTGGTAAAGATCGCCTGTCGCAGATCACACTCCACGCCGCCAAATACCGCGTTCAGCTCAGCCCCCTCAAACACCTCGCCGTCATATTTCAAATCACTTCCCGAAAAAACGGCGGAGGTCACACGCACGGTGCTTCCGTTTTTCTTGATCTCCGAAAACACCCGCTCGGTCTTTTTATCAAACAGACCGCCAAAGATCAGCTTCAAGCCGATCACAACGATCACAACGGGAATCAGCAGCTTCCAAAGAAGTCCAATATCCAAAATATCCAACCGCCACAGCAAAAGCCCTACTCCAATGGCCAAACCAATCAGACTGCCGGACTTATCACGCTCGGTGATCAGATCCACAGCGCACGGAACAATGATAAATAAGGTCCACCAACCGTCAAACAACAGCTCGAACGGCAAAAGGTTCAATGCCCGCAAAACAAACAGCACGCCAATCGCGATCAGTGCCGTTCCCCACAGGATCTTGCGAAGATTTTTCATTTTTTAGTCCTCCTTTATTGATGATCATTCAAATTTTCTATCACGAGCAAAGGGCGTTGTACAATCGCACAACACCCCAACTGCTCTTTTTTATTTCTTTTTGAACATCGACAGCAGATCGTCGTCATCGTCCTTCGGGACCGATTTTACCGCCGGTCTTACCACCTTTTTGGCGGGTTCTGCTGCGGGGGCCGACTCCACCGGCTTTGCCGTCTTTGCAGTTCCCTGCTGATCACCGAATACGGAGCCGCGCTTGCCGGCGGTGCGTGCCGCATCCTCGGGCTTTTTCTCAAAGCCGGTTGCGATGATGGTGATCTTGATCTCGTCCTCCAGCTCGTTATCAAAGGTAACACCCCAGATCACATTTGCTTCCTCGTGTGCCTCGTTGGCAATGATGGATGCCGCGAGGTTGACGTCATCGAGCGTGATGTCGGGAGATACACAGAAGTTGATCAGGATGCCCTTTGCTCCCTTGATCGAGGTTTCCAACAGCGGACTGGAGATCGCCTCTCTTGCGGCCTCCTCGGCCTTGTCCTTGCCGTTGGCAGAGCCAACGCCCATATGTGCAAAGCCCGCGTTTGCCATGACACTGGTTACATCGGCAAAGTCGAGGTTGATAAAGCCCGAATCATTGATCAGGCCGGAGATGCTCGGTACACCGCGGCGAAGAATATCATCGGCAATATTGAACGCCGTTTGCAGCGTGATCTTCACATCGGACACTTCCTTGAGTCGCTCATTGGGGATCACGATCAAGGAGTCTACGTACTGTGCAAGCTCGGCAATACCCGCCTCAGCCTGCTCCATTCTTCTCTTCCCCTCAAATGCAAAGGGCTTGGTAACGATACCAACCGTTAAAATATTCAGCTCGCGGGCCACGCGCGCAACAACGGGAGCTGCGCCGGTTCCGGTTCCGCCGCCCATACCTGCGGTGATAAACACCATGTCGGTGCCTTCCAGGATCGTGCGAATATCATCGATCGACTCCTCAGCGGCACGCTCACCGATCTGGGGGTTTGCACCCGCGCCAAAGCCTCTGGTAATCTTTTCACCAATGACGAGCTGATTGGGGGCCTCGGATTTGCGAAGCGCCTGACGGTCTGTATTGACAGACACGAAGTCCACTCCGCGAATGTTGGTTACGATCATGCGGTTGACCGCGTTGTTTCCGCCGCCTCCCACGCCGATAACCTTAATATTTACGCCACATTCCAGGCTATCATCATGTTCAAATGTCATGGTTTTCATCCTCCCGAACTTTTTACAGTCTCTGATTTTGCAGTTTCAGATTCTAATCATCTATTATCATACTATTTTTTTTGAAAAAAAGCAAGATGTTTTTTGAATTTTTTTGAAGAAATTCATATTTATTTTTCAAAAAGCGGGCGAAAAGACAATTTTCGACCGCTTTTTCTATTCCATCACGATGGATTTTTTTCGGTTTCATAGAGATATGTCCGTGTGAGAAGACGGTTCACAAATGAAATTCGCACGGTCAAATATCCCATCATCGCACCGAAAAGGTTAAAGATCAGATCGTCAACATCAAAAGATCCGACACACAGAAGCCACTGAAGGACCTCTGCACCCACCAAAATACCCAACAGGATCAACAAAAATTTTCCAAGCTTGCGTACCTTTGCAGACAGGCACGGCAAATAGCATCCCATCGGGAAAAACAGAATCAGATTTCCAATAAGATTTTCTATCGCAGTATCGGGATTGATCCGGTTGTTTGCAATCTTTTCGATGTACCCAAACAGCGTTCGAAACGGAATCAGATTGATGTGATGCAGTAAATTCGTATCTGCAAAACGCACCCGCAAAAACAACAGCTTTATCAAAACAAAGGTGTAAAGGAGAAAGGTTCCCCAAAGAAAAGAGCGCGCAAACCTTCTCATCCATTCATCCTTCCAACAGCTCCGCCGCAGACAGCTCGCGGTACGTCGGCTTTTGCAGATCCGAAACGTCGATCACTGCAGGAGCAACTCCAACGCCACCCTTGAGAGCCAGGATTTCCTCGATCACGGCCAGCTTCAGCGTCATATCGTTGACCTTTCCCAACTCTACCTTACAAAGCGCTTCCATCATGTACGACACACGGTATTTCCTTTTGCAATCCAATTCGGTAACCGAGGCAAGCACACCGTTATCTTCCAAGACCTCCAAAAGCTCGGTGATATACGAAGGATCTGCCGTTTCGTTCGCGAACTCGATCGGCGATCCCGCGTCTGCCTTCGAGATTTCGGGAAGCGACACGTACAAAAACGAAGCAAACGCGGTACGGTCGGATACCTCTTCGATCACGCGGAAGTCACGGTCAAAAGAGACATATCTGCCGTTAAACTGCGTGTACATCACGTTCTCACGCTCGACGATCACGATACGAACCGAGGAAAGCGAGCGAACGATCGTAACGTCCTCCACGTACGCACACGTCTCCCAAAAGCTATCATCAATTTTGTTGGGATTGATGGCAAAGATCTCCTGCCCCTCTGTGATCCCCAAGGCATCGATGATCTCCTCCTTCGTGTGCATCTTGCATCCCTCTACCTCGATCCGTTGCACGCGGAACATCGGAAGCACGATGAGCAGGAGTCCCACAACAAAGATCATTGCAGCCAACAAAAGCATTGCCCTGCGCATCAGGCGAAGCAACGAAGCACTCGGTCTTTTTCTTCCGCCCTGACGTGGACGCCCTACGGGCTCCTCACGACGGATATCGTCTCGTTTCATTTCCTGTCGGTTCATGGTTACCATCCTTAAATTTTTTTGTCATTTATTTTTTGCCTGTGGCCGTCAACGCGCAGATCTCATCCCAGATCCGGCGATTGGCATCGGGATCGGCAAAGTTGCGGATCGCCTGCTCCATGGAGGCTCTCGCGTTGGCGTCTTCAAAAAGCTGCTCGGCGATCCGGGTCAACGCGCCGTCGGCAAATTCCGATTCCTGCAGGCAGATCGCCGCCCCCGCATCGGCAAGGGTCTTGGCATTGAGATACTGATGATTATCGGCCACGTTTGGGGACGGGATCAGAATACTTGTTTTTTGCATCAGCGCCAGCTCCGAAAGCGTCATCGCTCCCGCGCGGGAGATCACCAGATCGGCCGCCGCCATGCGTAGGGGCATGTCATAGATATAATCCAGCAGAATGCAGTTTTCACATTCCTTAAGTCCCGCATTCTGAAAGCCTGCGTTCGTCTCTGCAAAATCTCGCTTCCCTGTTGCATGTACGTGCAAAATCTCAGGATGACGCGCGCTAAAGCCTTGCATCATCTCCACGATCGC
>JAFVOP010000005.1 GCA_017505745.1 Clostridia bacterium | reverse complement strand
TCTACGTCGCCGCGGTCCCACGCGACCTCAATGGCGTGACGGATCGCGCGCTCCACACGGCTGGTTGTGGTGGCGTATTTCTTCGCTACGGAAGGGTAGAGCACCTTGGTGACCGAGTTGATGATGTCGCTGTCCTTTACGGTAAGCAGGATCGCCGTGCGCAGATATTGGTAGCCCTTGATATGCGCCGGAACACCGATCTGGTGAATGATCTGCGTGACTTGCGTTTCGATGTCCGAGCCTTTGACCTCGGTTTGCATTGCAACGGCAGGAATGTCCCGACGGCGTCGGGACACAATGCTTTCAATATGCTCGCAGACACTGCTGACATTCACCGGCTTGAGTAAACATAGCTCTGCGCCGGCATCGGTTGCCTGAATGAAAATGTTTTGGTTGGAAACCGACGAAAGAATTACAAAGGAGGGGGCTTTATCTTTTCCGAAATCCATGTTTTTACTGTTCCGTAATACGCCAATGCCGTCCAGCTTGGAAAGCCAAATGTCCATCAAAACAACGTCAGGGTGAGATCGCATCATTTTTTGAACGGTATCCTCTCCATTGCTTGCTTCCTCTACATTTCGGTATCCTGCGCGCATGAGTCCGTCGCGAAGAGCGGTACGAACCGTAGCGTCCTCATCCGCGATTAAAATCTTGGTGGTGTATTCCATCATTCTATCCTCCAAATAAAAAATATTCCTGTAAAATTCTTACAGGAATATTTTACCATATATTAGGAAATAATGCAAGACATAATTTTGGAAAATAACTCCCAAAAATTTAGGAGAAATACTGGTAATATTTACCAAAATGGCGACAAAATCAGTTTTTGGAGTGTTTACAGGGCTCTTTGAAGAAATCTGTCAGATCCATTTCGTATCTGCCGTCGGAGTTGCGCGAAAAACCGATGGCTTTGATGAGCGTTTCGTTTTCGCAATCCGCATCAAAATAGGCGCGGTGAACACCACACAGGTCGATAAAGTTCAGCGTTGCTCGACCCATGACGAACATTGGTTCAAACTCGTAGAGATCGGGAGCGGATGCAAAATGGAGGATCCTTCCGCCGTTTGCGTCCATGGTAAATTGGCAGACCCCGCGCAATTCACCGTCTACCAGCGTTTTATATGCCAACAGCGCAGGATCAAACGGAACGCCACAACGGGCGCAAAGCGCCTCCTGCTCCTGCTTTTCTTGAATGGGTAATACTTCTAACATGGTGATTTCCTTTCCTTATTATTTACGAGAGCCCGAAAGGTACGCCACTTCTTCTTCGGTGAGCGCACGCCATTTTCCAAGCTCCAGATCATCCAGCTTTAATTCTCCGATCGCTACACGACGCAGTTGCGTTACCTTGAGTCCCACGGCAGCACACATTTTGCGGATCTGTCGATTGCGTCCTTCAAACAGAGTGAGCTCCAATTGATTGGGACCCAAAACCGAAACCTCGATGGGGCGCAAGCGGTAACCGTCGATTTCCATCGGAGAGGCGAGGGCTTGCAGTTGCGCGGGGGAAGGGGAGGAGGAAACGGAGACGTGATAGATTTTTGGGATCTCATGCCGCGGGTGCGTGAGACGGTTGGTGAGGTTGCCGTCGTCGGTGAGGAGCAAAAGCCCCTCCGAATCCATATCGAGCCGTCCGATCGGGTAAACGCGCGTATGGATCCCGCGCAAAAGAGAGGTCACGTTTTTTCGTCCCTTTTCATCCTTGAGGGTTGTGACGTAGCCGCGCGGCTTGTTGAGCATCAAGTAGACGTGTGGCTTGTCCGCTTGCAGAACAAGGGGCTTGCCGCGATATTCTACGCGGTCTTGCAAGGGATCGATCTTATCTCCAAGGTTTGCTTGGATGCCGTTGACCGTAACCTCTCCTGCAACGATCGCGGCCTCTGCGGCGCGCCGGGAAAGCACGCCGCAATCGGTGAAATATTTTTGCAAACGGATCGGTTCCGACATGACTTCCTCCAAATGATTATTTGAATCGTTGAAAAAATCCCCAAAGCCACTGCCAAAAGCTCTTTTTGGGATGATTTTGCTTTACCGAATAACAGGCGATCAAGGATACCTCGCCAATGATCTCCCGGGTTCCGTCTCCGTTGGTGTCACATCGGTAAACGGCCTTTCCAAGAATCTCTCCGTTTCGAACCGTTGCATAAACGAACCGAGGAAGCTCCAGCGTTTTAGAGATCGTACCGTGTTCGGCTGGTAAGGTTAGGCGCAATGCGGAGGGGTTGGAGACCATGACGTAGGAATCGGTTCCGCCTACTACCGAGATCGGGAGTAACAGTTCCTCACTTTGGCAAAGCAGCACCGAGGTGTAGCGCGAGAATCCATAATCCAGCATCCGCGTGTGATCGTCCCAATCGTTGGGCGCGTGGAGGGTGACGGCAATCAAAAGCACACCGTCGCGTTCCGCCGCCGAGACCAGGCATCGACCGCTTTTTTTGGTAAAACCGGTTTTCATGCCGATACAACCGTCATACAGGCGCAAAAGCTTGTTGTGATTGATCAGCAGGCGAACGCCGTTGCTTCCGTCGCCGCGCGGGACGGTGATCTTTCGCGTGGAAACGATTGTGCGGAGCAACTCGTGTTGCAATGCCTCACGCGCAATCTGCGCCAGCTCCTTTGCAGTGGTGAAATGCTCCGCGTCATCCAACCCGTGGGGGTTGGTGAAATGGGTTTGACAGAGCCCCATTCGGCCGGCAGCTCGGTTCATTTCATCGGCAAACGCCTCCACACTTCCCGAAAGACCGATCGCAATTGCGGTAGCTGCATCGTTGGCGGATTCCAGGAGCAGGGCATAGAGCAATTGCTCCAGGGTCAGAACCTCGTTTTCCGTCAGATAGACGGAAGAGCCTTCAATGCCAACCGCTGCGGGATCCACCGTGATCTCGGTTTCGGGAGATGCCAACTCAAGCGCCACCAAGGCCGTCATAATTTTTGTGGTGCTGGCCATGGGGAGTGGGAAATCGGCATTTTTAGCCATTACCGTTTCTCCGCTTGCGGCTTCGATCAGAATCGCGCTTTGCGCAGAGACTGAAGGCTCCGCCTCGATCGGTGAGGCAGAGACCGTAAAGGGAAAGCATGCAACCAGCAAACAAACGGTGAGGCAGATACACCCAATGGCTTTGAGCTTTGACATAACAAGATCCTCCGGAAAAACAAGTTCTGCTTCATGTATATTTTTCCGGAGTCTCTTTTATGTCATTTCATTGTAATGGTTGATTTTGAAAGTGCGAATTATTTTGCCGCTTTTTTTGCTGCTTTTTCTTCCAAACGGCGACGCTTCCTGAGTTCTCTTGCGGAAAGAACCTCTTCGTTTGCGAGATCCTCCGCGAGCTTTCTCTCATATTCGGCCTCTTTTTCGGCGGCATCCTCCTCGGAGGCAGGAAGAACGCCCGAAATAGCATCCTTGATACGGTTGATGATCGAGGGCGCCTGGTCCAACAGGTTGGCAACCTGCTCAATGGTTGTGGCCTTATCGTGGGTAATGGGGAGCATTTCCACTCTGCCGTCCGCATAAACGGTCAAAAAGCCGATCGGAGTTACAGTAACTCCGGTTCCGCCGCCACCACCGAAATTTTTTACCTCTTCCTCCTCGTCAGAGGGAAGATCCAGACCGCCGGAGGCAAAGCCCATTGCGATCTTGGAGATTGGAATGATCACGGTACCGCTGGGGGTGACCATTTGTTTACCAACAACGGTATCGGCGTCGATGATGCTGCGTACTTGCTCCAAAGAGCTGTTGATCAGTTGCTTGATAGAAGATTCTCTTTCCATGATTGTTCTACCTTTCGTTTGGATTGATATATTATTTTTCTTTTTTCTTACGTTGCTTTGCCTCAGCTTCGGCTTTTTTGAGTTCCTCGCGTTGCTTGGCCTTTGCCAATGCGAGATCTTTTTCGCAGTCGTATGCGCGTAGCATGCCAATTGCGATGCGGGTGGCGCGGATCAGTCGGATCCGGAATACCAGATCAATATCCACGTGAGAACGGTCCGATAGATAATCGGCAAAGATTTCCATGGCTCCGGGCTTTCGTTCGATCTCGATAAAATGCGTTTGAATTAGCTGGAGCAGATAGGATGCACTTTGCAAAACCGCGCCGTACAGGATCGCAGTTTTTGCGGCATCCCCGGTGGCTACCGAAATATGCATTTTCCGCACGCGAACCTTAAGCTTTCCGCGTGTCATTTCATAGAGCTTTTGGACAAGCGCGGAGATCATTGAAAGGTTGTCGATGAGATTGGGCTTTGGCTGGGTGGATGCAAGGGCCTTTTTTTGCTCTTTTTTTGCTTGCTTGCGGGCTGCTTTTTTTGCGGCTTTTTGCTTTTTTTTGCGCGCTTTTGCAATCTCTCGGCGTTGACGTCTCAATTCCTTCCGCAATACCCGTTCAGGATTGCGACAACGCGCGAGATTGCGGCTTGCTGCCTCTTCTTGTTCTTGTTTTCGAGGGAAGAGTCGGAACGAAAATCCGAACACTGAAATCGCCACCGTTACCTTTTGGTTGCAGGTGATGCGAAGCTTGGCATTTCCCACGAGTAAGAGAAGCAGAAGCAAGAGGAGTAACACGCCGATCGCTGCCAGCGTGATCCATAAGGCGGTCATATTATTCCTCCTTTTCGGGTTCGTTGGAGAATG
Source organism: Clostridia bacterium (assembly GCA_017505745.1). GTDB lineage: Bacteria > Bacillota > Clostridia > Oscillospirales > CAG-272 > UMGS1865. The sequence continues at coordinate 28,056 of JAFVOP010000005.1, read as the reverse complement.
TGTCGGTCGATTCGGATTCTTCGGCGGGGTGTATGCCGTTTTCGAAAATGACGTTGGTTTCCTCAGCGTCCACGGGAGCCTCATAGTCGCGTGGCGTTGCGGATTCCGCTTCTGCCAATTCTTGCTCTTCCATGGTGAGTTGATCGGCATTTTCGGCTTGCTCTGCCTGTGCAGCTGCTACGCTGAGCGCCTCGGTTTCGGGAAGCTCATCCAAAGAGCGGATGCCGAACACGCGCAGGAATTTATCGGTTGTGACGTAAAGCATCGGGCGTCCGGGGGCATCCAGTCTTCCGGCGGCTTCGATGAGTCCCTTATCAAGCAGGGAATTGACCGCGTAAGAGCTATCCACACCGCGTACCAGATCGATAAACGAACGGGTAACAGGCTGATTGTATGCAACCACTGCCAAAACTTCCATAGAGGATGCGGAGAGGTTGCCGCCACGGCGGATCCCAAGCGCCTCACGGATATAGGGGGCATATTGCTCTTTGGTGGTCAGCTGACAGGTAGTGGGGTACATCAACAGCAGGATGCCGTGATGAGTATCCTCCTCTTCAAAGCGCTCCGACATTTGCCGAACCATCGTTTTGACGTCTTTTGTGCTAAGTCCCAATACCTCACCGAGCTTATCGTAGCGCATCGGATATCCTGCGGCAAACAGAATGGCTTCGATTGCTTGCTCAAGCTGCTGCGCCGAGGAGAGCGGCTCCAGGAGAGGAGCGGACGGTTTCTTTTCTTCCATGATCAGGTTCAGGGTCCTTTCTGCTTAAGTTTCATCATGTTCGGGAGAAAGCTCTTTTGCTTGCTTTGCCATGGTTTTTACGATCTCGTTCATATCCAAACCGATATCGTCGAGCAGATCCTCGTCGTCCTCGGAAAGCTGATTGTCGAGCATTGCGGCAACGCGTGCCTCCTCCTCGAGGTCACTGTCGTCCGCGGGGAGCTCCTCCGCGGGTACTTGTAGCTGCTCTCCAAGCAAAGCGGCGTCCTTGGCACGTCTGCGCTCTTCGGCACGGCGCGCGCGTTCCTCGGCTCGCAATCGCTTTTTCTCTTCCAGCTTGCGCTCACGGATGATCCGACGTTGTTCGCGGTGCATTTCGGCCTTGGAGGAAAGCGGGATCGGCTCGTTTTCATCATACGTTCGCTGGTGCTCACCCGATTCGGTTTCCTCGGGAGGATTGTCGTTGACTACAAAGCGTGTGCTGCTTCCGTGGATCACAGTATAGGAATCGGGATCCTCCTCAATCAGGATTTTGCGGATCTTGATCAGCTCGAGGATGCCCAAAAAGATGGCGATCAGATCGGGGAGCGAGGTGGCATCCGATAAAAGTTCCTTCATCGAGGGATTTCGCTTACGCTTGGTCATGTGATGCAAAATGCCTACGATCTTGACGTCAACGGGGACGATCGGCTTGGCGATCATGGGCGCAAAAACCTGTTTTTCGGCCTTTGGTCTGCTTTCGTTGGCGGCAATGATGCGGCGGACCGCTGTGCATAGCGAGGTGATGTCCTGATCGGCTACATAGGTCACGTCCACGGTGATCTCATCGGTATCCTTTACCATGCGGCCGCTGTACAGCTGATAGAGCGGCGCCATTTTGATGGCCGCTTGCTTGGCTTGCTGATAGCGGAGCAAGGCATCTGCCAGTTCAGCGCGCGGATCCTTTTCGTCAGGTTGAATACGGGGGAGAAGCATGCTGCTTTTAATACGCATCAGCTCGCTTGCCATCACGATAAATTCGCCCGCAAGCTCCATATCCATGCTTTGCGCTGCCTGAATATATTCCAAATACTGATCGCAGATCAATGAGATCGGAATGTCCTCAATATTCACTTTGTTTTTTTGGATCAGCGTCAAAAGGAGGTCGAGAGGACCTTCAAATTGCTCGATCCGATAGGTGATTGCTTCCATAGTTGTAGAGCGTGTGTCCTTCCGTGGGTTTTTCGGGTTCAGGAGAAAAAGAGCTGATAGATCTCTTTGGGAAGCAAAAGCTTGTTAAAAAGATCGTAGGAGGGGATATAGACCAGATTGGCCAGCTGCTGCGCGATCCATACGAACGGAGAGAAATTGGTGAATCGGTCAATCACAAGAAGCGCGATCAGAAGGCCGAACATGATCTGACGCTCGTAGCGCATGATGCCGAAATAATATTTTTGCGGCAGGAAAACGAATGCGATACGGGAGCCGTCAAACGGCGGGATGGGAATGAGGTTGAATGCCATCAAGAGAAAATTGTAAATGGTACCCAAAGAGCATAGGGTACAAACGTATTTCAGTGCCGTGAAAAGAAATCCCTGACCGAGCTCCAAAGCGACGTAGTTGGAGAGCGCGGCAAAAAATCCTAACAGGAATGCGCTGATCACGCCGAGCAACAGATTGGCTGCAGGTCCTGCGGCGGCGGAAAGAGCCATGCCGCGTTTGGGATTGCGGAAATTTCGGGTATTGATCGGAACCGGCTTTGCCCAACCGAATCCAAAGATCAGCATGGAAAGAAATCCGAAGAGATCCAGGTGCTTGAGGGGGTTGAGCGTCAAGCGTCCCATGTGATACGCGGTGGGGTCACCGCATTTGTAGGCTACGTAGCCGTGCGCGGCCTCATGGATCGAGAGTGCCAGCACGATCACAGGCAGAGTTAAAAGCAGCTCGGTAACGATCTGTTGGATATTACCGGTGGCCAACAGGGAAAATAGCATTTGGAGAGATCCTTTCTGTAACCTTTACAGGTTTGAGGTTTCGAGAATATATTTCCAAAGGTCATTTTTGCCTTCGCCTTTGAGCGCCGAGCAGAAGAAGATCGGCGTGTCGGCAGGGATGTCGGGGTGACTGCGCAGAAGAGCTTCGGATTTTTTTCGTTCCGTGGCGTTGAGCTTATCGCTCTTGGTAGCCACGATCACAAAGGGAAGATCCGCCTCGCGCAGAAATTGCAGCATCATTTCGTCGTCCGCGGTGGGACCGATGCGGCTATCGACCAATTGTACCACGAGGCGCAAAAGGTCAAGGTTTGGATTTTTGGTAAAATATCCATCGGTGAGAGCCGACCACTGTGCCTTGTCCTCGGGACGTCTTTTTGCAAAGCCGTAGCCGGGGAGGTCGACCAGAAAAAGCTTTTTGTCGACGTCATAAAAATTGATCGTGATGGTCTTGCCGGGGGAGGAGCTGACGCGCGCCAGCGATTTGCGCCCCAAAAGCGAGTTGATCAAAGAGCTTTTTCCAACGTTGGAGCGCCCGGAAAAGGCAATCTGGACCATGGGATCGGTGGGAAACTGCCGGGGCAGTCCCGCGCTGATGCGTAGGTTTACGTTGTTGAGATTGAGAGCCATCGGAGGGATGCTCCTTTCGGTTTCATTTTTCGGTAAGGCGGACCTGCCCCACGGTTGGTGCGCTGAGCGGGATGTAGGGGGATGCCACGGGTTCTTTTTTTGCTGCTGCTTCCAACCCTTTTTTGTAAGGCTCCAGCAGTGCCGCATCCAACACCTCGGTAATTTTTTTGCAAGGTATGAAGGTGAGATTGTCACGCGCTAATGGATCCAACTCCTCGATATCGCGTTGGTTATCGACAGGAATCAAAACGCTTTTCACTCCTGCGTTGTATGCAGCCATGGTTTTTTCCTTCAGACCGCCGATGGCAAGCACATTTCCGCGCAGACTGATCTCGCCCGTCATGGCAACGTCGCGTCGCACCGCTCTTTCGGTGAGCGCGCTCACGAGGGCCGTTACCATGGTAACACCCGCGGAGGGACCGTCCTTGGGGACAGCGCCCTCGGGGAAATGGATATGAATATCCTTGGTTTTGTAAAAGTCGGTGGGAATGTCGTATTCGGATGCAAGAGAACGTACTACGCTGACTGCGATCTTGGCAGATTCCTTCATCACATCCCCAAGAGAGCCGGTGGTTTCGATCTTGCCCGTGCCCTCAAGAACGGCAACCTCCACCTTGAGCAGGCTTCCGCCAAGCTCGGTGTAGGCCAGTCCGTTTACAACGCCTACCTCGTTTTCTTCGCTCACGGTTTCGGGGAGTAGCTTTTTGGCTCCAAGATAAGCGGGAAGGTCGGTGGCTCGGATGGTAATCTTTTGTTGTTCTTCGGCAAGGATTTTCTTGCCCGCCTTGCGGCACAGGCTTGCGATCGTACGTTCCAGATTGCGCACGCCTGCTTCCCGCGTATAAAAATCGATGATCTCCAAAATGGCCTCGTCGGTGATGCGGAGCGTCTTTTTGGTAAGTCCGTGCCGTGCCATCTGCTTGGGGATCAGGTGATCCTTGGCGATGGCAAGCTTTTCGCGCTTGGTGTAAATGCCAAGCTCAATGATTTCCATACGGTCGATCAGAGGCCGTGGGATGCTTTCCAATGAGTTTGCGGTTGCGATAAACATACAGTCGGAAAGATCGAAGGGAAGCTCCACGAAGTGATCGCGGAAGGTCTTATTCTGCTCTCCGTCCAATACCTCCAGAAGCGCGGAGGTGGGATCTCCGTGCGTATCGCGCGTGAGCTTATCGATCTCATCCAGCAGAATCAAAGGGTTTTTGACTTTTGCCTGGATCAGAGCGTTGATGATGCGCCCGGGCATGGCGCCGATATAGGTTTTGCGGTGGCCGCGGATATCGGCCTCGTCACGCACGCCTCCCAGCGAGATGCGCACATACTTGCGGTTCATCGCGCGTGCGATCGATGCGGCGATCGAGGTCTTACCCACACCGGGAGGGCCGACCAAGCAAAGGATCTGATTGCGCAGCTCGGGGTTGAGCTGCTTGGCGGCGATGTATTCAACGATTCGTTCTTTTACTTTTTCCAGTCCGTTATGGTCGGCGTCGAGCACCTTTTGCACCGTGGTAAAGCGAACGCGGTCTTTGGTAGACGGATTCCACGGAATATCCAGGCAAGTGTCGAGATAGTTGGCGAGCACGGTGGCCTCTGCCGAGCCGTAGGGAACCTTTGCCAAGCGGTCGTTTTCTTTGGTGAGCTTGGCTTTTACCTCTTCGGGAAGCTGTGCGGCCTCGATCCGCGCGGCAAATTCTTCTACGTCATTGCCTTCGCCCAGCTCCTCCTGAATGACCTTGATCTGTTCCCGCAGATAATAGTCGCGCTGGTTCTGGTTCATGCGCTCGCTCACGCGGCGGCGAATGATAGCCTCTTCTTCCAGGACCACCGCTTCTTCTGCCAAAATTTCCAGGAGCGTATCTGCGCGGCGCAGGGGATCAAAGCATTCCAGCACCGCCTGCTTATCCACGTTGCGGATCAGCACGTTGGCAGCAATAAAGTCGGCAAGTCTGCCGGGATCGTCAAACATCCGCGCGGCGTGCATAATCTCCTCGGTGCTGGCGGGGAGGAACGCGGCGTTTTTCTCCAAAGCGCGGAGCATTTCGTGAATGGCTGCTTCACCGCGTACACCGCCGTTTTCATGCAGGAGAATATGCTTGCAAACAAGGTCTGCCTCGGTGTGCTTTCCAACCTTGCGGTACCGGATGACGTTTGCGCGCAGAAACCCTTCGGCAATGATGCGGGTCTGTCCCTCGGGGGTGCGGATCATTTGCTTGATCTTTGCCACGGTTCCCACGGTGTAGTAGGGAAATTCGGCATCGTCGTTCGGGACCTCGTCGTAAGATGTTAAAAAGAGAAACGCGTTTCCGGCGCTTGCTGTTTTTGCGGCGTGAGCGGCATCGCCGTCGGTGGCCTCAAAGTTGACCGTGGCAGACGGGAATGCAACCGTTCCGCGCAGAGCGATGACGGGAAGCGTGATTTCTTCGGCTTTTTCGATATAAGAGGGCATTGCTAAATCCTTTCAGGGGAAATCGAGATTGATAATATTCCATTATTATCTTATTATACCATACTTTAAAATAGATTTCCATAGGTTTTCGAAAAAAAGTTGCAAAAAAAACGTTTTTGTGGTATACTTTATGCAAGTAATTTTTTAGGAAAGGGAAAAAACACGGTGAATCGGGAAAATACGTTGTTTTGCGACAAACGGCCGCTACTGATTGCACATCGCGGCTACACTCCAATTGCTCCTGAAAATTCGCTTCCTTCCTTTTTGGCTGCGGCAAAGCTGGGATATTGGGCAATCGAGACCGACGTTCATCGCACGCTGGACGGCGTGCTGGTATGTTGCCACGATTACTCCCTGCAAAAGATGTACGGATCCCCCGCGGTGATCGAGGAAGCAACGTACGCCGAGCTGAAGGACTTTCGCGTATGCCGCGGAAACGGTTTGGAGAATTTTTCTGCCGACGAGCTGCGCCTTCCGTTATTTGAAGAGTATCTCGATATTTGTGCTTCCCACGGATGCGTTCCCTTTATCGAAACCAAGGGTGACGTGGTGGAGTCGGTTTTGCACACGGTGGAGAAAAGGGGCTTGACCGATACCTCGGTGCTTTCCTCCACGAAATTTGTGCATATTGAAGAAGCAAGACGGTTGAGCAATGTTTTCGTCCATCACATTTTTTCGAACGTAGAAAAAATGCAACGGATCGCCGAAATGGGAAACGGTGGGCTTTCGTATAACTATCCCAATCTCGACGAGGTGCCAAGCGGCTTGATCGAGCAAACGCACGCCATGGGTGTAAAGGTCTGCCTGCGCGCCGGCGACAGCGAGGAAACGCTTGCGCGTATGATCGAAATGGGACTCGACTACATTCCTACCAATCGCACGTTGCCGCGATAAATGCTTGTAAAATCAAATATTTAACCGGCTTTTCTATGTGTGTTTTGGAGGTGCTTTGAATATGCTGGAAAAAGATTTTGGAAATGCGCGAGAGGGGATGGATTTTCACATTGCATACGACGGTGAAAGCTATGACATTTCTGTAATGATCAACAAACAAACTTGCCATTATGAGATCATGCTCAATCAAAGCTCTGTGAAAAGCGGATCACTTTGCTGGACGTGGAATTATTTTGTAGAAACGTTGGAGGTTGACGGCCATCAATTTTTAATCGTAGTTCAAAGAGAAGGTGTTTTTTCGCTACGTTATCAAATCGATTGCTTTGCAGACGGTATTTCTGTCTCGGACGGAAAAACTACGTTAGAGAGCTTTCGTCGCAAGTTGGTGAAGTTTTCGTTGCTCCGATCGATGAAAATTGCTTTGCGTGATCCTTTTGGCCTTTTGCTTGGCTTTATTGGCTTTTTTCTGTTAAATTTTTTGTTCAAATGGGCAGAGACCGGAAATGTTTGGGAAGCCTTTATCAAAGGGAATGCCGACTTGGTTTTTCTGGTGTTCCTGTATTTTCTGTTTTCATTTATGTGGGATTTTGCTAATTACATCTGCCATCGCAAAACACTTTTGAAGTTGCTTGGAGCACGTGAGGACAAGGAGAGAAAGCTATGAAGAAAAAGATAAAAAAATGGGAGTTCTCCTTTGAATCCCGAAACGAACAGAAGCCTGTTACGGTTTCCATGGAGCTTGTCGGTATGAAATTAACGGCGGAGATCTGCTTTGACGGTGCGTGTATGGGATTGGAGGAGGTCTGGTTTCAGCCAACCGATTGGATATACGGCTTTTCCAACGGGGAAGATCGTTTTTTGATCGTGATAAAAGAGGTTGTTTTTTGCGAGACGTATGAGGTTTGGTGCTATCAAAACGGATACTCGCTTTCGGATGACAGCACAACGGAGCTGTTCCGCAAAAAGCTGGAAAATCCAAGATTTCACGAATTACCGTACGAAAAAAAGAATCGAATCAAAGGGCTTTGGATCGATGTTTTTGTCTCTGTTTTGGTAGGAACCGTGCTTTTGTTTGTGCTTTGCCAGGATGGTGTTTGGTGGGAGCAAGTAATCCGAGCTTTTCTCTATATTACGTTTTTTTGGGCATGCAAGGGGATTCGTGCTTTGGCAGATCGCAGGATGCGCAAAAATTTGTTGAGACAGCTTTTGGATGCTACTGGAGAATGTAGATAAAATTCCAAAATCGGAATATATGTTTTAAAAACTTCTTTACAAAGCGAAAAAAATGTGGTATAATAGTTCCAAATAGAGAACAATGCGGAGGTCCTATGCAATCAAATCCTTTTGTGCTGAAAAGTGAATACAAGCCGACGGGCGATCAACCGCAGGCGATTGAGGAGCTGGTTGCGGGACTCAATGCCGGGGAGCGCGCACAAACGTTACTTGGCGTTACCGGCTCGGGCAAGACCTTTACGATGGCAAACGTCATCGAGCGTGTCAACCGCCCCACCTTGATCCTGGAGCCCAACAAAACGCTGGCGGCACAGGTATGTACCGAGATGCGCGAATTTTTCCCGGACGCCGCCGTGGAATATTTCGTTTCGTACTACGATTATTACCAGCCCGAAGCCTATATCCCGGGCAAGGACATGTATATCGAAAAGGATGCTCTCGTTAACGATGAGATCGACCGCTTGCGCCACAGCGCCACAAGCGCGTTGTTTGAGCGGCGGGACGTCATCATTGTGGCATCGGTCTCCTGCATTTATTCGTTGGGCGACCCGAGCGAATATCAGGGCTTGGTGCTTGCCATCCGCCCCGGCTCGCAGATGAGCCGCGATATTTTTATTCGCAAGCTGGTGGCAAACAGCTATAGCCGCAACGATATGTCATTGGTGCGCGATAGCTTCCGTGTCAACGGCGACACCGTGGAGATCATTCCTGCCAATATGAACGACAGCGCATTGCGTGTGGAGTTTTTCGGGGACGAGATCGACCGTATTTCCGAGATCAACATCGTTACGGGAGAGCTCAAGCGTCTGCTTTCCTATGCGGCGATCTATCCGGCCACGCACTATGCCGTGTCGGATGAAAAGCGTGAGCAAGCACTTGCCGAGATCGAGCGCGAAATGGTAGAGCGTGCGTTGTTTTTCGAGTCCGAGGGTAAGCTGATCGAGGCGCAACGCATTCGCGAACGCGTCAAATACGATCTCGAAATGCTCCGCGAGATCGGATTCTGTTCGGGGGTAGAGAACTATTCCCGCGTTTTGTCGGGTCGCCCTGCAGGCTCCACACCGTTTACCTTACTTGACTACTTTCCCGAAGATTTTATCATGTTTGTGGACGAATCGCATGTCACGGTGCCGCAGGTGCGCGGCATGAGCGGCGGAGACACGGCTCGAAAGAAGAATTTGGTGGACTATGGCTTCCGTCTGCCGTCTGCCTACGATAACCGCCCGCTCTATTTCCCCGAATTTGAGGAAAGCATCCACCAGGTGGTGTTTGTCAGCGCCACTCCGGGCGACTACGAGGAAGAGCATTCCGAGCGCGTAGTGGAGCAGATCATTCGTCCTACGGGACTGCTCGATCCCGAGATCGAGGTGCGCCCGATCGAAGGGCAGGTGGACGATCTGATGGGGGAAATCCGCTTACGTGCCGCAAAAAACGAGCGTGTTTTGGTGACTACGCTAACCAAAAAGATGGCCGAGGATCTGACTGAATATTTTGAAAATAACGATATTCGCGTGCGATATATTCACCACAACGTGGAAACGATGGAGCGTATGGAGATCATTCGCGATCTGCGTCTCGGCGTATTCGACGTTCTGGTGGGAATCAATCTGCTCCGTGAGGGATTGGATATTCCCGAGGTGTCGCTCGTGGCGATCCTGGACGCCGACAAAGAAGGCTTCCTTCGTGCGGAACGCTCCCTGATCCAGACCGTGGGCCGTGCGGCGCGAAATGCCGAGGGAAAGGTCATTATGTATGCCGATCAGATCACGGCCTCCATGCGCGGCGCGATTACCGAGACCAACCGTCGCCGCACGATCCAAAGCGACTACAACCGCGCCAACGGCATCGTTCCCAAAACCATCGTCAAGGGGATCCGCGACGTGATCGAGATCGCTACGGACGACGAAAAATCTGCCAAACGCGGCAAAAAAGGAGCCCTTACCGATCGCAAGCTGAGCAAGACCGAGAAGGAAAAGCTGATTGCCGAGCTGACCGCGGAGATGAAACGCGCGGCACAAAAATTGGAGTTTGAGCAGGCCGCGTTCCTGCGCGACCAGATCAAGAAGCTTCGCGAAAGTGGGGAGACGCTGCAAAAACGGACGAGACGCTGAAAAAAGAGTTTTATAAAAACAGGAGTTACACATGCCCAACCAAATTTCGATCCGCGGTGTGCGGGTCCACAATCTGAAAAATATTGACGTTGACATTCCCAGGGACAAGCTGGTGATCCTCACCGGCCTTTCGGGATCGGGGAAATCATCCCTTGCATTTGATACCATTTACGCTGAGGGACACCGCCGCTTTGTGGAGTCGCTTTCCTCCTACGCACGGATGTTTATGGGACAGCTGGATAAGCCCGAGATCGATTCGATCGAGGGGCTCTCTCCCGCGATTTCCATTGAACAAAAGACCACCTCCAAAAATCCGCGTTCCACCGTGGGAACAGTAACCGAGATCTACGATTATCTGCGCTTGCTTTATGCGCGCATCGGTATTCCGCACTGTCCCGTGTGCGGCAAGGAGATCCGCCAGCAAACGGTGGATCAGATCATCGACCGCATTCTGGCGTTCCCTGAGGGAGAGCGCTTTATGGTGCTGGCTCCCGTGGTGCGCGCGCAGAAGGGCATGCATGAAAAAGTGCTTGCCGATGCCAAACGGAGCGGCTACGTCCGTGTTCGCGTGGACGGCAGCATGTACGATCTTTCCGAAGAGATCAAGCTTGACAAAAACAAGAAGCATAACATTGAGATCGTGGTAGACCGTCTGGTTATGCGTGAGGGAATTGAATCACGCCTTTCCGACTCGGTGGAGAATGCTCTGGGAGCGGCCGACGGACATCTGATCATTGCCACGGTTCCGCGGGATGGCGAGGGAGAGGAATATGAGTTTTCTCAGCATTATGCCTGTGAGGAGCACAACGTTTCCTTTGGGGAACTGGAGCCTCGGATGTTTTCCTTCAATAACCCGGCCGGCGCTTGCCCACACTGTGTGGGGATCGGTACGCTCCAGCATATTGCCGCCGATCGGCTCATCCCAAATCGGATGCTTTCTCTTCGCGAGGGCGCGATCAACGTCAACGGCTTCAAAACCCTGGAAGAAGAAAGCTGGAACGGCCCTTTGTTTGCGGCTGTGGGGGAACGCTTTGGGTTTGATCTGAGTACTCCGATCGCCGAGTTTACCGAGGATCAGTATCACAAGCTGATGTACGGAACCGGCAATGAAATTTATGACATCCACCGCTGGTATGCTCATGAAGAGCATCATCAAAAGGTAAAATTTGAAGGCCTCGTTGCCATGATCCAAAATCGGATGCAGATGATGGGGAATGAGTATTATGAGCAATTTGTGGAAGAAACCGATTGCCCCGAATGCAAAGGGCAACGCTTGGCACCCGGGCCTTTGGCGGTGACCGTTGGAGGTCTTAACATTCACGAATTCTGCGCGCTTTCGGTGGAGCATGCGCTGGATTTTGTCAATTCGCTGACCTTAACGGCTACCGAGCAGGAGATTGCCGCAGAGATCCTCAAGGAGGTGCGCGCGCGATTGGGCTTCCTTGTGAGTGTCGGATTGAATTATTTGACACTTTCCCGCAGAGCGGGGACCCTTTCGGGCGGAGAAGCGCAACGGATCCGATTGGCAACCCAGATCGGCTCTTCCCTGGTTGGCGTGCTGTATATTCTGGACGAGCCAAGCATTGGTTTGCATCAGCGTGACAACGGCAAGCTGATCCAGACCCTCAAGCGTTTGCGTGATCTTGGAAACACCGTGATTGTGGTGGAGCATGACGAGGAAACCATGGAGAATTCCGACTATATTCTGGATATTGGCCCCGGAGCGGGCATTCACGGCGGCCGTATTGTGGCGGCGGGAACTCCGCGTGAGATCATGGAGGATCCCAATTCGATCACGGGCGCGTATCTTTCGGGAAGAAAGCGGATTGCGGTTCCCGCTGTGCGTCGCCCCGGAAACGGCAACGTGCTCAAGATTCTTGGCGCTCGTCAGAACAATCTGAAGAACATTGACGTTACGATCCCGCTGGGATGCTTTGTTTGTGTGACCGGTGTTTCGGGATCGGGAAAATCCTCGTTGGTCAACGGTATTTTGTATCCCGTATTGGCGGAAAAGCTCAACCGTGCCATCACTTATGCCGGAAAATACCAATCGATTGAGGGAATGGAACATCTGGATAAGGTCATCAGCATCGATCAAAGCCCCATTGGGCGCACGCCGCGCTCCAATCCTGCCACGTATACGGGACTTTTCGGGGATATTCGTGATCTGTTTGCGCAAACAAAGGACGCCAAAGCGAAGGGCTTTAAGCCCGGACGTTTTTCCTTCAACGTCAAGGGGGGGCGCTGCGAGGCCTGCGAGGGTGACGGTGTGAAATGCATCGAAATGCACTTTTTACCCGATGTGTACGTCACCTGCGACGTTTGCAAGGGAAAACGCTACAACCGCGATACGCTGGACGTGCACTACAAGGGCAAAAATATTTTTGAGGTGTTGGATATGACCGTAGAGGAGGGGCTTCATTTCTTTGACGGACTCCCTGCGATCCAGCGAAAGCTCCAGACGCTTTACGACGTGGGACTTGGGTATATCAAGATCGGCCAATCCTCCACCACGCTTTCGGGAGGAGAGGCGCAACGCGTTAAGCTGGCTACCGAGTTGGCAAAGCGCGCAACGGGACGGACGATCTATATTCTGGATGAGCCAACCACGGGACTTCACAGCGATGACGTGGCCAAGCTTTTGGAGGTGCTGCAGCGTTTATGCGATGCAGGTAACTCGGTGCTGGTGATCGAGCATAATCTCGATGTGATCAAATGCGCCGATCATATCATTGACCTTGGCCCCGAGGGAGGAGACGGTGGCGGAACGGTGCTGGCTTGCGGTACCCCCGAAGCGATTGCTGAGGTGGAAGCGTCTTACACGGGACAGTTTCTCAAAAAATGGCTCAAACGTTAAAAAAGAAAACGGACAAATCTGTCACAGGGCGGATTTGTCCGTTTTCTTTTGTTTCGTTTGTACAAAAAAATCGATTTTTTTTGGAAAACTTTCTTTTTTTGCGGGTAGATGCTTGACAATTCCTTCCCCGTATAATATAATAAATTTTATATTGTTTTGGTTTGTGAAAACGGAGGCATGGAATGATCAACGAAAGGATGCGGGAGTTGGGCGCGAAGCGCTCGGTGATTCGTGAGCTTTTTGAATACGGAAAGAAGCGTAAAGCCGAAATTGGAGCCGAGAACGTGTTTGATTTCAGTTTGGGAAACCCCAGTGTGCCTTCTCCCACACTTGTAGAAGAAACGCTTACGGAGCTCTTAACGCATGATCCGGTAGCTTTGCACGGGTATACCTCGGCACAGGGCGATGCAGGTGTGCGTGCGGCAATTGCCGACTATATCAACCGCACTCACGGGACCAATGTTACTGCCGACTGCCTCTATCTTACGGCCGGAGCGGCGGCTTCTCTCACGGTTTCACTGACGGCTGTGCTAAATCCGGGGGATGAAGTGATTTTACTTGCACCTTTCTTTCCCGAGTACCGCGTTTTTGTGGAACGAACCGGAGCGAGAGTGATTGCGGTGAAGTGCAGGGAAGGGGATTTTCAACCCGACCTTGCGGCGTTGGAGCGAGCCATTACTCCCAAAACCCGTGCTTTGATCCTCAATTCTCCCAACAATCCTACGGGAACTGTGATCACCGAGGAAAACGTCAAGTCACTTTGTGCGCTTTTGAAGCGAGTGTCCGAAATGCATGGACAGCCGATCTACCTGATTGCGGACGAGCCGTATCGCGAATTGGTTTACGAGGATATTACGGTTCCGTATTTGCCGAATCACTATGACAACACGCTTGTTTGCTATTCCTTCAGTAAGTCGCTCTCGCTTCCGGGCGAACGCATCGGATATATCCTGGTATCCCCGAAGGCGGCGCATTTTACAGCGCTTTATCAAGCGATTTGCGGCGCGGGAAGAGCCCTTGGCTTCGTTTGTTCTCCCAGCCTGTTTCAGTATCTGATCCCGGCGGTGCTGGGGGAAACAGCTGATCTTTCCGTGTATGATACCAACCGTAAGTTGCTTTATGAAAAGCTGACCGAATATGGCTATTCGCCGGTCAGGCCCGACGGTGCTTTTTATCTGTTTGTAAAGGCTCTCGAGCCCGATGCCAATGCGTTTTGCGAGCGCGCGAAATCGTTTGAGCTCTTGCTTGTGCCGAGCGACGATTTCGGTTACCCGGGGTATGTGCGCATCTCTTATTGCGTAACTACCGAACAGATCGAGCGTTCACTCCCTGCCTTCTATGCATTGGCACAGTCATATCAAATCTAACCCTGAAGAAGGATGAACCCTATGGATTTACTGGAACAAGCAAGATCGATCATCAATGAGGTCGACGATGAAATGGCGCGTTTGTTTGTGCGCCGAATGGAAGCTGCCGAGATGGTTGCGCAATACAAGCAGGCGCACGGTCTCCCGATCCTTGACGCGGCAAGAGAGGAACAGGTGCTTCGTCGCGGCGCCGAGCGTGTAGAGGATGAGACATTACGCGCCTATTACATCAACTTTATTCGCAATAACATGGCGATCTCGCGCGCCTATCAGCACCGGTTGCTGGAGGGCATGCGCGTGGCCTACTGTGGAACCGAGGGCGCGTTTGCGCATATTGCAACAGGAAAGCTCTTTCCTTCGGCCAAGCGGGTAGCCTACGGAGACTTCGGCGCTGCCTACCGCGCGGTGGAGGATGGTGACTGTGACGCCGCCGTGCTTCCTGTGGAAAACAGCTACAACGGCGAGGTAGGGCAGGTGACCGATCTGATGTTTTCCGGCAGCCTTTACGTGAATGCGATGATGGATCTTGCCGTGTCACACGATCTTCTGGTGGTTCCCGGAACCGCGCGGGAAGAGATCAAAACGGTGCTGAGTCATCCGCAGGCGCTTGGACAGTGTGCCGAGTATATTCGCAAGCACGGCTGGACTCCTCAGGAATATACCAACACCGCGCTTGCCGCCAGGTATGTTGCAGAGAAGCGGGATCCCACGGTTGCGGCAATCGCCAGTGAGGATGCGGCGGGGGTATTTGGGCTGGAAGTGATGGAGCGGAATATCAACGCCAGCCGTAGCAACACCACGCGGTTTGCTGTCTTCTCCCGTTCGGAGGACACCAATCCCACGCGAAAGGGAGAGACCTTTGTTCTGGTCTTTACCGTAAAGCACGAGGCGGGCTCTCTGGCGCGTGCGATCAACGTGATCGGTCAGCACGGGTTTAACATGAGAACGCTTCGGAGCCGTCCGATGAAGGAGCTTTTGTGGCAGTATTATTTCTATGTGGAGGCCGAGGGCAACGTGCACACGGAGGACGGAAGAGCAATGCTGTGTGAGCTGGAGAATTTCTGCGACCGCCTCAAGCTGGTTGGAACCTATGCCGGCGTTTGATCTTCGGAGGAGAACCATGGTATTACATTTGGATCTGCCGCAAAACGGCTATGATATTATTTTGGAGCGTGGGGCAATTTCCCGCGCAGGCGAGTATCTGAACCTGGATCGCCGTGTACTGATTGTAACGGATAGCGGCGTTCCCGCGCAGTACGCGGAATCTGTTGCAAAGCAATGCAAGGAGCCCACGGTGGTTACGGTCCCCGAGGGGGAAGGCAGCAAGTGCTTTTCCATGTTTGAGATGCTTTGCCGCAAGCTTCTTTCGCACAACTTCACCCGCACCGATTGCGTGGTTGCGGTGGGGGGCGGTGTAGTAGGGGATCTCGCCGGCTTTGTCGCGGCATCCTTTATGCGCGGAATCGATTTTTACAACATTCCCACCACCGTGCTTTCGCAGGTCGACTCTTCGATCGGCGGTAAGGTGGCGATCGATCTGGACGACGTAAAAAACATCGTGGGCGCGTTCTATCAGCCAAAACGGGTTCTGATCGATCCCGACGTGCTGTCCACTCTCCCGCATCGCCAGATCGCAAACGGACTTGCCGAGGCTGTGAAAATGTCGCTGACCTCCGATACGGAGCTGTTCTCGCTTTTTGAAAGCGGCGAGGCAGAAAAGAGGATCGATACGGTAATCGAACGTTCGCTCCGCATCAAGAAATACGTGGTGGAGCAGGATGAGAAGGAGATGGGACTGCGTCGCATTCTTAACTTTGGGCATACGCTTGGACACGGAATTGAAGCCGCAGAGCATTTACACGGCTATTATCACGGCGAATGTGTGGCGCTCGGCATGCTTCCCATGTGTGCGGAGAGCGTTCGGATGCGGTTGCTCCGTGTACTGAAGCTTTTAGGCCTTCCCACCGAGATCCGCGGCGATCTGGAAGCCATGCTGGAAAATGCGTCTCACGATAAAAAATGCGCGGGAAAGGATATTTCCGTGGTTTGGGTGGAAACACCGGGTACCTGCGAGATCCGAAAGCTACCCTTGGAGACTTGGAAAGAACAGATCCGCACGTCCTTAAGTTCACTTTGAAAGGATCGGTACGATGAAAAATACATTCGGTCAAAGCGTGAGTGTCACGTTATTTGGAGAGAGTCACGGAGCCGAGATCGGCGCGGTGATCGACGGGCTGGCACCCGGATTGTGTGTGGATGAGGAATTTATCCGACATCAGCTTTCCTTGCGCCGTCCGCACGGAAAGATCTCTACCTCCCGCGTGGAGTCGGATCCCTTTCGCATTGTCAGCGGTGTGTTTGAGGGACGGACTACGGGAACTCCGCTTTGCATTCTGATCCCCAATACCAATACCCGAAGCGGAGATTATGAAAAGGGATTGCCGCGCCCCGGTCACGCCGATTATACTGCGGAGTGCAAGTATCACGGATACCAGGACTATCGCGGCGGCGGACATTTTTCGGGCAGAATTACCGCAGCGCTCGTGGCCGTTGGCGCCATTGCGATTTCGGCGTTGCGCCAAAACGGGATTCGGATCGGTACGCATATTTCCTCGCTTGCAGGGGTTCCCGACCGTTCGTTTGGAGATTTGGATACCGATTTGGAGCAATTGAACGGGATGCTGTTTCCAGCCCTCGATCCGCAGGCATCGGATGCGATGCGGGGAGAGATCGAACGCGCGGCAAGTGTGGGGGACAGTGTAGGCGGAATTCTGGAAACGGCTGTTTCGGGGCTTCCCGCCGGTGTGGGAGAGCCGTGGTTTGATACGGTAGAAGGAGTTCTTGCGCATGCACTCTTTTCGATCCCAGCCGTTAAGGGAGTGGAATTCGGAGCGGGCTTTGGTTTTGCCAACCTACGTGGAAGTGAGGCCAATGACGGGCTCCGTGTGGAAAACGGAAGGATTGTCACCGCCACCAATCACAACGGCGGGATCAACGGCGGTATTACCAATGGAATGCCGGTCGTTTTTCGTTGCGCTGTAAAACCGACCCCTTCCATTTTTTGTGAGCAGGATAGCGTGGACATGACAACCGTGCAAAACGCAACCCTCTCCCTGAAGGGCAGACACGATCCCGCTATCATTCACCGCGCACGCGTAGTGGTGGATAGCGTTACGGCGTTGGTTCTGTGCGATCTGCTGGCACAGCGTTTCGGGACGGATTTTTTGGATTAAAAGATTGCAGATACAGAAAGGAGATCAAAATGAAATTGACCTTCCAATTGCATAACAATCACTTTGAAGATGCTTTTTCGATTTCCTTGAACGGGCAAAAGCAAACAATGGACAAAGAAAACCGAAGCGTTGTATTTGAAGTGGAGGATACCCCCGAATATTTGGTGCGCATCGATCGTCTTTGTACTGATGATCATACAGGCGATGATATAATCGGTCGGGGACAAAAGATACGGAACCCCGTTTTGAAGATCTTGTCCTGTTTTTTGCTGGTTTTGCTTTTTCCAATCATTTTGATTCTTTCTTTTGTTGCTTTTTTAGCTGATCATGATAATGGAATCAATGTTCATAAATTTTTTTATGAAATAGATCCGTTTGAGTTGACAAAGACGGTTCGGATCAAGGCAACTGAAACACCTATATTAATTTCGTATCAAAAATCCCAATACAAGAAAGATGCGTGCGTGTTGGTGCCACCTGATCTTTTCATTCAAAAAGCAACGGCGGTTGAGGAAAGCAAATGTTGCCGTTATCGTCGTAGCTTTTTTCAACGGGAGTTTGCTTGGTATCACATTCCCTCATACGCACTGTTTTTTACAATCATCTTGCTCTTAACCGCATTGATGTTCTGGTGCTTGGTAGGGCAATTTTCTCCCCCCGATCTGTTTGGAATCGTTGGAATGTCATTCTGTTGTATCGTAATGCTTGGATTGTTGATTGCTTTTATTTGTCTGTTTGTTTGTACTTGCAAAATATTCAAACGGATCGATCGAGCTTTAAAAGAAAAAAATTAAAAACATAAAAAGGAGGATACGGAAATGGAATACGGTTGCATAGGCGAGCACTTAAAGCACAGCTTTTCGGCGGAGATCCACCGGGAGCTGGGCTCTTACCGCTATGAGCTCCAAGAGCTTGCTCCCGAAGAGGTAGGGGCATTTCTGACGGCCGGCGACTTTCGCGGTATCAACGTTACGATCCCTTACAAGGAAACCGTGATCCCGTATCTTTCATACATTGATGAGCAGGCCAAGGCAATTGGAGCGGTCAATACGATCGTTAACCGAAACGGAAGGCTTTACGGCTATAACACCGACTTTTACGGGATGAATGCCTTGATCGCGCGACTGGGGCTCTCTCTTGCGGGAAAAAAGATAGCGGTGCTTGGCACCGGCGGCACCTCACGGACTGCATGTGCCGTTGCTGAGAGCCTGGGCTCCTCCACTGTGTTGCGGGTGAGCCGCAGTGCAAGAAACGGCGCGATCGATTATGAAACCCTTTCCCGCGAGCACGCCGATGTTCAGGTCTTGATCAACACTACGCCCTGCGGCATGTATCCGCATCCGCACGCAACGGCAGTAAATATAGCGGATTTCCCAAATCTCGAGGGAGTGGTAGACGCCGTTTATAATCCCTTGCGGCCGCAACTGGTGCTCGATGCAAGGGCACGGGGGATCCCTGCCGAGGGCGGGCTCTTTATGCTGGTGGCGCAGGCGGTGCGCGCCTCGGAGATCTTTTTGGACGTGACTTATCCAAACGAGGTGTTACGTCGCGTCTACCAAGCCGTGTTGAGACAGAAAGAAAATATGGTTCTGATCGGAATGCCGGGGTGCGGAAAAAGCACCGTGGGAGCGCTCTTGGCCGAGCGGCTGGGGCTTACCCTTTGCGAGATGGACGCTATGATCGCTGAGGAAGCTGGAAAATCAATCCCCGAACTCTTTGCGGAAGTGGGAGAACAGGGCTTTCGGGATCTGGAGAGCCGTGTGATTTCCGAAAAGCTGGCACTCCGAAACGGCCTCTTGATCTCCACGGGAGGGGGCGCGATCCTGCGTGATGAAAACGTCAACGAATTGAAGCGTAACGGAAGGCTTTATTTTGTTGACCGCCCGCTTGAAGAGCTGCTTCCCACCGAGGATCGCCCGCTGGCTTCCTCTCGTGAGGCGATCCGTCGGCGGTACGAGGAGCGTTACGGTCGCTATTGCGCAGTTGCCGACTGTCGGATTGAGGTAAACGGCGATGCCGCCGATGTGGCAGAGGATATCGAAAGGGAATGGAAACAGGTATGAAGCTTTATATATTGAATGGCCCCAACCTCAATATGCTGGGGATCCGAGAGCCGGCGTTGTACGGCAATACCACCTACGCGGCACTGATCGAAATGATCGAGGCGCATTGCAAACAAAAGGAAATTGAGGCTATCTGCCTTCAAAGCAATCACGAAGGACAGTTGGTGGATTGGATCCAGGAGGCCTATTTTGAAGGTGCGGATGGGATTGTAATCAATCCGGGCGCCTATACGCATACCAGTATTGCATTGCTGGATGCGCTGAAATCGACGAATCTGCCCGCGGTGGAGGTGCATATCTCCAACGTCGCGGAGCGCGAGGCATTCCGGCAGATCAGTTATTTGCGGGTAGCCTGTGTGAAAACGATCGTCGGTCACGGGATCGGCGGTTATTTGGAAGCCATCGACTATCTTGCCGATCTTCGAAAGGATTCTTTCGTATGCGAGTAATTGTTGAACAAGGGAGGGCGAAAGGGAGCGTTTTTGCTCCTCCTTCCAAAAGCATGGCTCACCGTTTATTGATCTGCGCTGCCTTCAGTGAAGGCAAAAGCACGGTTCACGGGGTTGCGCCGTGTGAGGACGTGCTTGCAACGATCGATTGCCTGCGCGCGCTCGGCGCTCGGGTCGAATATGCGGGGGATACGGTACGCGTTTCCGGTATCGATCCTCGGCAAACCGTGCCAAACGCGCCGCTTGCTTGTCGCGAAAGCGGAAGCACGCTTCGTTTTCTGATTCCGATTGCATGGCTTTCGGGACACGAAGCCAAGATGGTTGGAGCGCACTATCTCATGCAACGCCCCATGAACGTGTATGAGCGCATTGCTGCCGAAAAGGGGTTGCTCTTTTCGAAAGAAGGACAGGAAATCAATGTCAAAGGCAGGCTCCCGGCGGGCGAATACACGGTGCCCGGGAATATCAGCAGTCAGTTTATCAGCGGACTTCTGTTTGCGCTTCCACTGGCAGACGGAGACAGTGTGATCCGTATTCTGCCGCCGGTGGAAAGCCGCTCCTATTTAAATCTTACGGTGGCGGCGCTTCGTGAATTTGGCGTGGAAGTGTCCTGGATCGATGAGTATACCATCCGCACGCGCGGAAATCAACGATACCGCTCCTGTGAAACCACCGTGGAGGGAGATTACTCCAACGCCGCGTTTCTGGATGCGCTTTCCCTGGTGGGCGGCGACGTAGAGGTCTTGGGACTGCGCCGGGATAGCCTGCAGGGGGACCGTGTGTACCGAGCATTTTATGAACAGTTAAAGCAGAAAAGGTCTGCGCTGTCGATTGAGGACTGTCCCGATCTGGGGCCGATCCTGTTTGCAATGGCGGCCGCCGGGCACGGCGGTGTGTTCCAAGGCACCAAGCGCCTGCGCATCAAGGAAAGTGATCGCGCGGCGGCAATGGCCTCCGAGCTCCAAAAGCTGGGAGTCTCCGTTTGTGTAGATGAGGATACATTGACGGTGGAGCCCGCGTTGCTCCATGCGCCTACCGAACCGATCGACGGACATAACGATCACCGTATCGTGATGTCGATGGCGGTGCTGCTCACGCTGGTTGGCGGCGAGATCGAAGGAGCGGAAGCCGTGAAAAAAAGCTTTCCGGATTTCTTTGACCGATTGAGAGATCTTGGCCTCAGGATCCGAGAAGAATAAACGAAAGAAAGAGATTTCTCTATGAAATTAACCAAGGATACCAACATATTGATCGTGGGTCTCGGTGTGATCGGCGGCGGCTATGCGCGTGCACTGACCAAACAGGGATTTCACGTTCGTTGCATAACCAAAGAACAAAAGGATATTGATTACGCGCTGTCGCTCGGTATGATCGAGTCGGGAACTACCGAGGTGGATCCCATTTTGATTGGAAACGCCGACCTGATCGTGTTCGCGCTTTACCCGCAGGTGTTTGTGGATTGGCTCAGAGACTATCAGCATTTTTTCCGCTCGGGAACACTGATTACCGATGTAACGGGTGTAAAACGGAGCATTGTACAGACCGTGCAGTCGCTTCTGCGCGAGGACGTGGAGTTCATCGCGGCGCACCCCATGGCGGGACGTGAAAGAAGCGGCGTGGAATATAGCGACGATAGCGTATTTCAGGGCGCAAATTTTATCATCACCCCCACCGAGAAAAATACCCCCGAAGCGATCGCGCTCTGCTATGAGCTGGGGCGCCTGCTGGGTTTTGCGCGGATTACCGAGCTGACTCCGCAAAAACACGATGAAATGATCGCGTTTCTTTCCCAGCTTACTCACTGCATCGCGGTTACGTTGATGACCTGTAATGACAGCCCCTCCCTGGAGGAATATACCGGAGACTCGTTCCGCGATCTGACGCGTATCGCGAAGATCAATGACGAGATGTGGTCGGAGTTGTTTTTGCTCAATCGCGACGAGCTGCTCCGCCAGATGGATTGCTTTGCCGCTGAATTTTCGCGCTTCCGCTACATGCTCGCCATGGGTGACCGCGAGGGCATGCGAGAGGCTATGCGTCTTTCTACCGCGCGTCGCGGACGTTTTGACAAGCCGAAACATTGAATTTGAAACTTTGAAACACTGAAACCATTTTAAGAGGAAGTATATCGCTATGAATATGAATTTTTACCGCAAATTACCGATTCCGCAGGAGGTAAAGGAGCAATTCCCGCTCTCCGAAGAAAATGCAGCCCGCAGAAAGCATTGCGTGGACGAATTGAAAAAGGTTTTCTCCGGAGAATCCGACCGTTTCATTCTCGTGATCGGGCCGTGCTCCGCAGATCATGAGGATTCGGTGCTTGATTATATTTACCGCCTGCGCAAGGTACAGGACAAGGTGGCCGACAAGATCCTGATCGTTCCGCGTATCTATACCAACAAGCCCCGTACCACGGGCGACGGATACAAGGGCATGCTTCATCAACCCGATCCCAATGCCGATCCCGATCTGCTCAAGGGCATCATTGCGATCCGTAAGCTGCATATGAGAGCGCTTTCCGAAACCGAGTTTGGATGTGCCGACGAGATGCTTTATCCCGAAAATCACCGCTATCTCTCGGATATCCTGACCTACGTAGCCATCGGCGCGCGATCGGTGGAGAATCAACAGCACCGCCTGACCGCGAGCGGACTGGATATTCCCGTTGGTATGAAGAATCCCACGGGAGGAGATATAACGGTTATGATGAACTCGATCACCGCGGCACAGCATTCACACATGTTCCTTTACCGCGGTTGGGAGGTCAAGAGCATGGGCAATCCCTATGCGCACGCGATTTTGCGCGGATACGTCAACGCGCACGGACAGTCGCTCCCCAATTATCACTATGAGGATCTGATTGGTCTGTACGAGACCTATCAGAAGAGCGGATTGCAAAATCCTGCCGTGATCGTGGACACCAACCATGCCAATTCCGGCAAACAGTACCTTGAGCAGGTGCGCATTGCCAAAGAAGTGCTGCACAGCTGCCGCTACTCCAAGGATGTAAAGAGCATTGTAAAGGGGCTGATGATTGAGAGCTATATTGAGGACGGTTGTCAGAAGATCGGATCCGAAGAAGTTTACGGAAAATCGATCACCGATCCCTGTCTCGGTTGGGAAAAGACCGAGCGCCTCATTTACGATATTGCCGACGTTCTGTAATTTGAATTTTGAGTTTCCAAAAAGGAGAAATCATATGAGCAACTACAAAATTGAAACCAAATGTGTACAGGGCGGCTATCGCCCCGGAAACGGAGAGCCCCGTCAGATCCCGATCGTGCAAAGCACCACCTTCCGCTATGAGACCAGCGAGGATATGGGTAAGCTGTTCGATCTGGAGGCATCGGGATACTTCTATTCGCGCTTGCAAAACCCCACCTGTGACACGGTGGCGGCTAAGATCTGCGAATTGGAGGGTGGAACGGCGGCTATGCTGACCTCCTCCGGACAGGCGGCAAACTTCTACGCCGTATTCAACATTGCCAACTGCGGTGACCACGTGGTCTGCTCGTCCACCATCTACGGAGGGACGTTCAACCTTTTCGCCGTTACCATGAAAAAGATGGGCATTGAGTTTACCTTCGTTACCCCCGATTGCAGTGCGGAGGAACTGGAAGCGGCATTTTGTCCCAACACCAAGGCGGTGTTTGGTGAGACCATCGCCAATCCCGCACTCACCGTGCTGGACATTGAAAAGTTTGCCACGGCAGCACACGCGCACGGTGTTCCGCTGATCATCGACAACACCTTTGCCACTCCCGTAAACTGCCGTCCCTTCGAGTGGGGCGCCGATATCGTGACGCACTCCACTACCAAATACATGGACGGGCACGGCGCGGCGGTTGGCGGCTGCATCGTGGATTCGGGTAAGTTTGACTGGATGGCGCACGCTGAGAAATTCCCCGGACTTTGTACGCCCGACGATAGCTACCACGGGATCGTGTACGCCGAGAAATTTGGCAAAGAGGGCGCATTTATCTACAAGGCAACCGCGCAGCTTATGCGTGACTTCGGATCTACTCCCGCACCGCAGAGCGCATTTTTGCTCAATCTCGGGCTGGAAAGCCTGCATGTTCGCATGGAGCGTCATTGCGCCAATGCTTTGGCGGTTGCGAAATTCCTGGAGGGACATGAAAAGATCACCTGGGTCACCTATGCGGGACTGGAATCCAGCCCCTACTATGCGCTGGCGCAAAAATACATGCCCAAGGGAACCTGCGGTGTAGTAAGCTTTGGCGTGAAGGGCGGCCGCAAAGCGGCGGAGCAGTTTATGAAGCACTTGAGGCTTGCAGCCATTGAGACCCACGTGGCCGATGCGCGCACCTGCTGCCTGCATCCCGCAAGTGCCACGCACCGCCAGATGAACGACGAGGAGCTGATCGCCGCAGGCGTATCGGGAGATCTGGTTCGTCTGTCCTGCGGTCTGGAAAGCGCCGACGATCTAATCGCCGACCTCGCGCAAGCGCTGGAAACGGTATAACGGGGGGAGGGAAACGTCATGCCGATCAAAATTCCCAATGAACTGCCCGCAACGCGCACGCTCACCGAAGAGAATATCTTCGTCATGACCGAAACCCGCGCGTCCGGACAGGATATCCGTCCGTTACAGATCCTGCTTCTCAACCTCATGCCCACCAAGGTGGTGACCGAAACGCAGTTTTCGCGTCTTTTGGGCAACACGCCGCTCCAGGTGGAGCTTACCCTGATGCACACCGCATCGCATCAGTCCAAAAACACCTCCGAGGAGCATTTGCTCGCGTTTTATTCGACCTTTGAGGAGGTACGCCACCGCAATTTTGACGGAATGATCATCACGGGGGCACCCGTGGAGCATCTGCCGTTTGAGGAGGTGGAATACTGGGACGAGCTTTGCGAGATCATGGATTGGAGCCTTACGCACGTACACAGCACCTTTCACATTTGCTGGGGCGCTCAGGCGGGACTGTACCATCATTTTGGAATCCCAAAATACCAGCTCGACAAAAAGCTGTTTGGAATTTTCCCGCACAAGGCCGACTATAAGCGCTCGATCCTGTTCCGCGGCTTTGACGACGTGTTTATGGTGCCGCATTCGCGCCACACAACGATTCGCCGTGAGGACGTGGAAAAGGTCTCCAAGCTCAAAATTCTGGCTTCCTCCGAGGAGGCGGGTGTGTTTGCGCTGTCCACCCGAAACGGCCGACAGATCTTCATCACGGGACATCCCGAATACGATGCCGACACCCTCAATCGCGAATACGTGCGCGATCTGACGGCGGGCAAGCCGATCGAGATCCCGAAAAACTATTTCCCGAACGACAATCCCAAAAAGACGCCGCCTGCCACCTGGCGCTCGTCGGCAAACCTGCTCTATTCCAACTGGCTCAATTACTTCGTGTACCAGACCACGCCGTTTGATTTGGGAAATCTGAAATAACCGAGCGCAACAACGGGAAAGGAAAATATCACTATGTGGAGCATTTTATTGGTGGTTACACTTTCGTTCCTGCTTCTGTTTTTTTTGACCAGAGGGTTAATGGCGATTTATCTTCCAACAGTCATAAAAAACAGGCGCCATAGAGAAGATCGCAAAAAAGGGCAATCCTTTTGGGATTGGTTCACTTATCGGCGCTTTCGGGATGTGATACCAAAAAGAGAGATTGCATACGTAACCTATTTTATCAATATCGCGTTATTTTTCGTACTGGTGATTGCTACGGTCATTTTGGAACTGTGCAATACGGCGGAACCCTACCGTCAAATTATTTGTAGCATTCAAATGCCCGTAATTGGGTTTTTGCTTTTTGTGCGAGGCGCAAGCCTTGGTATTTACCGCAAAAAATAACCGATTTCAAAAAAAGAACGCCGTCGCTTTTCTCCGCGATTCTTAACGGAGAATTTACAGGTACACAAATCGGTAGAAAACTTGTTTTCTCTGCCGATTTGTGTTATAATGGGACGAACAAAAAGCCTCGCCCTTTGGGAGAGGTGGCGGCGTAGCCGACGGAGAGGGTAAAATGGAGCAAGAACCGTTAAAGAAAAATAATGAGTTGTTGAATGTCGCAAGAATTTTACGCCGTAATATGACTCGGCATGAAAAGCATTTGTGGTATGATTTTTTGCGATATTATCCGGTAAAGATATACAAGCAACGGATTATAGATAATTTTATTGCAGACTTTTATTGCCATATTGCTCGTCTTGTGATAGAGCTTGACGGTTCAAAGCACTATACAAATCAAGGCAAAGCACATGACGCGGAAAGAACTGAGATTCTTGAAAAATATGGAATTTATGTTTTGCGCTTTTCCAATAAAGACATAGATGAAAATTTTGACGGCGTTTGCCGAATGATCGATAGAGTGATCAATGAGAGAATTGAAAACTTGCCGTAAAACGCCCTCTCACCCGCCTGCGGCGGGAGCTCTCCCAAAGGGAGAGCCTTTGGATGCGCAACCACCTTAGGGGTATGGGCTTTGCCAGAAGCCTTTGTATTACAAAGGCGAAACCGGCGATAAAGGTAAACGATAAATAAGAATTTGACGAGGTGATAAGTAGTGACAACAATATATTTTGTTAGGCACGCAGAACCTAATTATAATAATCATGATGATATGTCAAGAGAACTTACGAATAAGGGATTAAAGGATAGAAGGCTTGTTACGGATTTTTTAGCAGATAAACAAATTGATATTGTGCTGTCAAGTCCGTATAAAAGAGCAATTGATACGGTTTCTGAGTTTGCAGAACTAAGAGACTTAGGTATTACCATTATTGATGAGTTCAAGGAACGGCGAATAGATAGTGGGTGGATAGAGGATTTTAATGCATTCTCCCAAAAGCAGTGGGAAGATTTTAGCTATAAATTATCGGATGGCGAATGTTTAAGGGAAGTGCAAAAAAGAAATATTCTTGCTTTAAGTAGAGTATTGAATCAGTACAGAAATAAAAATATCGTTGTTGGTAGTCATGGAACGGCATTAAGTACAATTATTAATTACTATGACGAAACTTTTGGTTATTCTGATTTTGATAAGATTAGACAATTAATGCCTTGGGTTGTAGAGTTTACTTTTGAAGACATGAAGTGCGTTAATATCCGAAAGTATAATTTGTTTGAATGTTAGTTTACCAAATTCCAATTTACTGAATAGCAAATGCCGACAGATTTTAAGTCTGTCGGCATTCATTATTTTGTTTACTACGGTTCAAATAAAGCAAGATGTTTTATAAATTCTCCGCTAAAAACATTACGCTTTTTTGACGGCTGCTTTTTTTCTTGACAATCGCTTTTTTATCGTGTATAATAGAGGTAGAAGCAGAAAACAGGACGAAGGAGACGGATGATATGAAAAAACTCGGTATGGGCATGATGCGCTTGCCCCTGTTGGATAAAAACGATCCTCGCTCGGTGGATAAAGCACAGGTCTGCCGCATGGTAGATGATTTTTTGGCGCGCGGGTTTACCTATTTTGATACGGCCTATATGTATCACGATTACCAAAGTGAGCATATCGTAAAAGAGGTGTTGGTGGACCGTCATCCACGCGAGAGCTTTTTGCTTGCCAGCAAGCTGCCTTGCTCCTTCCTCAAGGAAGAGGGTGACCAGGAGCGGATCTTTGCCGAGCAGCTTCAAAAATGCGGCGTAGAGTATTTTGATTACTATCTGCTTCACAGCTTGCATGCGGGCAACTATCCCACCGCGCAAAAATTCGACAGCTTTGCCTTTGTTTCGCGCCTGAAAGCCGAGGGAAGGGTTCGCAAGATGGGCTTTTCCTTCCATGACAGCGCCGAAATGCTGGATCGGATCCTTTGCGAGCATCCCGAGGTCGATTTCGTGCAGATCCAGCTCAACTATCTTGATCTCGATAACGAGCGCGTGCAATCGCGTGCCTGCCATGAGGTTTGTGTGAAGCACAACAAGCCCATTATCGTTATGGAGCCGGTAAAGGGAGGGATTCTTGCCAACGTGCCGAAACGTGTGGAGGAGCTTTTCCGTTCGATCAATCCCGACCGGTCGGTGGCGTCCTGGGCGGTCCGCTTTGCCGCCGGATGCGAAAACGTATTCATGGTGCTCAGCGGCATGTCAAACTTCGGGCT
>JAFVOP010000082.1 GCA_017505745.1 Clostridia bacterium | reverse complement strand
TGGCTGGGGTAGCAGGATTCGGACCTACGAATGCCAGAGTCAAAGTCTGGTGCCTTACCGCTTGGCTATACCCCAATATGCAATTGGTTCCAAATGAACGCTCCAATTATACCACATGTTTTCTCGGATGTCAAGACTTTTCTTTCGCCATTTTTTTCGTTTTTCTGACATTTTTAAAAGATTTCCCACGAATCTCCGGCTTTTGATTGACAAGTCCGTCTTTTTTGTGTATAATAAACCGTGATATCCTTGTTATTCTTTATTTTAGAAAGGTGTTTGTGATATGAAAAAGACAGTTCTCAGAAAATATGCAAAGCTGATTGCCGCTAAGGGCGGTAACGTGCAAAAAGGCCAGGACGTGGAGATCATGGCCGAGCTTGATCAGCCCGAATTCGTAAAAATGGTGGTGGAAGAGTGCTATGCGCTCGGCGCACGCAAGGTGACGGTGGATTGGTCCTACCAGCCTCTGACTAAGGTGCATCAGAAAAAGCGCAGTCTCACCACGCTCTCCAAAATGGAGGACTGGGAGGTTGCCAAGCTGAAGCATCACTCCGAAACCCTTCCCGTGCGCATCTATATCGAGTCTGAGGATCCCGACGGCCTCAAGGGCGTGAACCAGGTAAAAATGTCCAAGGCCGCGCAAGCGCGCTACAAGATCATCAAGCCCTACCGCGAGGCAATGGAAAACAAATACCAGTGGTGCATTGCCGCCGTTCCCGGCGCCGCATGGGCCAAAAAGGTCTTCCCCAACGAAACGCGTTCGCGCGCCATGGAAAAGCTTTGGGAAGCCATCCTCTACACCTCCCGTGTGGACGAGGATCCCGTTGCCGCGTGGGATGCGCACAATAAGGATCTCTCCGAGCGCTGCGCATACCTCAACAGCCTTGGCATTGAGACCCTGGAATACAAATCGGCAAACGGCACCGATTTCCGCGTTGGCATGATCGAGGACGCGCTCTTTATGGGCGGCTCCGAGTGCGCGCAGGGAAGTGGCATTGAGTTCAATCCCAATATCCCCTCCGAGGAAGTTTTTATTTCCCCCAAAAAGGGTGTTGCCGAGGGTCTTGTGGTGGCATCCAAGCCGCTTTCTTACCGTGGGGAGCTGATTGAAAACTTCTCGATCCGGTTTGAGGAAGGAAAGGCTGTGGAGGTGCACGCCGAGAAGAACGAGGACCTGCTTAAAGAAATGATCTCGATGGACGAGGGCGCTCCCTACCTTGGCGAGTGCGCGCTGGTTCCTTACGATAGCCCCATCCGCAACTCCGGTGTCCTCTTCTTCAACACCCTCTTTGATGAAAACGCCGCTTGCCATCTGGCGCTCGGCCACGGATTTACCAACACGCTCAAGGACTACGACAAATACACCGTTAAGGAGTGCTACGAAAAGGGCATCAACGATTCGAAGATCCACGTGGATTTCATGATCGGTACCGAGGACCTCTCGATCACCGCCATCACCCGCGACGGCAAACGCGTTCCCATCTTCAAGGACGGCAACTGGGCGTTTTGATTGGATTGTTATATGGCGGGGGAAGGAAACTTTTTGAAAAAAGTTTCCTTCCCCCGCACCCCCATCCTTCAAAAACTTTCACACGTGTTCCATTGTTGCAGGACTTGCTTTTGTGCGCGGTGGCGATTGTTCATCGAATGACACAACAGTAACCAATTTAGCAATCAAACAAGTTCGGAAAGTTCTTGAAGGGGTGTGGGGAAACTTCTTTTAAGAAGTTTCCCCACAAAAAAAAACAAAAAACCACAAAAAACGAACCCAAGAAAGGAAAAAGATATGGACGTTATTGAGCGTTTTTTGAAATACGTCAGCTTTGACACGAGGTCTGACGAGAGCAGTAAAACGGTGCCGAGCACCGAGAAGCAGAAGGTACTGGGCGCATATCTGGCGGACGAGCTGAAAAGGATCGGCATGCAGGACGCGAGAATGGACGAATACGGCTACGTATACGCGTATTTGCCGGCGAGCGAGGGCTGTGAGGATCGGCCGGTTCTGGGCCTGATCGCGCACATGGACACCTCTCCCGACGTCAGCGGGGCCAACGTCAAGCCGCAGATCGTTCGCTATGAAGGCGGGGACATTCCGCTGGGCGAGAGCGGAGAGGTGATCCGCCTGTCCGCATTCCCGTTTTTATCCCGCTATGTGGGACAGGAGCTGATCGTGACCGACGGCACCACACTGCTGGGCGCCGACGATAAGGCGGGGCTTGCCGAGATCGTGAGCACGTGTGAGTATATGCTGGCCCATCCCGAGATCCAACACGGCAAGATCGCCGTTGGGTTTACCCCCGACGAGGAGATTGGAAGCGGGGCCGATCATTTTGACGTTGCCGGCTTTGGCGCGCAATTTGCCTATACGGTGGATGGCGGCGAGCTTGGCGAGATCGAATACGAAAACTTCAATGCGGCCTCGGCCAAGGTAACGGTGAAGGGCGTGAACATACACCCCGGCTCGGCGAAGAACCGCATGAAAAATGCGGTGCTGATGGCAAATCGGTTCATTTCCATGATGCCTGCGGCCGAAACCCCTGCACACACGGAGGGATACGAGGGCTTTTATCACATTCACGATATTTGCGGTAACGAGTGCGAGGCGAGCGTTTCCATGATCATCCGCGACCATGACAGGGAAAAATTTGAAGCGCGCAAGGCCTTTTTGACGCGCTTGGTGGAGTATCTCAACGGCGAATGGGGCGAGGGAAGCTTCTCGTTGGAGATGCGCGACAGCTATTACAACATGAAGGAGCAGATCCTGCCGCATATGGAGCTGATCGACAACGCGAAGGCTGCCATGCGCGAGGTGGGGGTAGAGCCCCTTGTGGTGGCGATCCGCGGAGGTACGGACGGCGCGCGGCTTTCCTACATGGGCCTGCCTTGCCCGAATCTTTCCACGGGCGGCGCGAATTTCCACGGCGTTCACGAGCTGATCCCGGTGGAGTCGATGCGAAAAATGGTGGAGGTTTTGGTTTGCCTTGTGAAAAAGTGAGCGAGGTATTGCTTTTTCTTTGATTTTGTGATACAATAGAGGCATCGAAGGACCGGCCTTCTTGCGGCCGGTCTTGCCACCTATCGAAAGGAGAACGTTTCTGCGATGCAGACTGCTTTGTTGATCTGTAATATTTTGGCCGGGGTCATCGGTGCCTTGTATGCATACCGTGTGATCTTTGCCGTCATCGGCGCATTTGCTACTAAACGCTTTCCGCCCGCTAAGCAGGCACATCGCTACGCGGTGCTTGTGGCGGCGCGCAATGAGGAAACCGTGGTTGGAAACCTGTTGCGCAGCATTGCCGAGCAGGATTATCCCGCCGATCAGCTAACGGTATTTGTGGTGGCGGACAACTGCTCCGACCGCACCGCCGAGATCGCGCGGCGGGAAGGGGCGATCTGCTACGAGCGCTTTGATACCGAGCGTTGTACGAAGGGCTATGCGCTGGAATTTCTATTTGCGAATATTGAGCGGGATTATGGGATCCAAAGCTTTGAGGGCTATTTTCTCTTTGATGCCGATAATCTGCTCCGTCACGATTTTATCCGTTTGATGAATGATGCCTTTGACAGCGGAGAAAAGGTGGTGGTCTCTTACCGCAACACCAAAAATCTCGGGGACGGCTGGCTCTCCGCCGGATATGCCCTGCATTGGCTGCGCACCTGCCGTATCGAGCATTGCGGACGCTCCCTGCTGGGGATCTCCTCCCGCATTCAGGGAACCGGATTCCTATTTGCTACAGAATTTGTAAAGGACGGATGGCACTATACATCCCTGACTGAGGACCGCGCCTTTTCCTCCGACATCGTGACCCAAGGGGCTACCATTGCCTATCAGCATGAGGCGCAATTTTACGATGAACAACCCAATTCGCTCCGCGTGGCGTTCCGTCAAAGACTTCGTTGGGCCAAGGGACACCTGCAGGCCTTTACCGAAACGGCGGGCGCGTTGATCCGCGGGATCTTCCGCAAGGGCGGGCTTGCTAAGCGGGTCTCCTGCTACGACATGCTGACCACCAACATGCCAACGGCGGTGGTAACGATCCCGATCAAGCTGGTGGAGGTGGGGTTGATCGTATATTTGTGCATAGCAGAGGGTAGATTCTCCTCGGAATGGTTTTTGCTGCTGTTTGACGTTTTGAAGCTTTTGATCTTTGAGCACTTCGGTGTGATCCCGATGGGACTTCTCATCTGCTTTTTGGAGCGAAAACGGATGAAAAAGCTGAAGTGGTACCAGTATTTGTGGTACTCGCTGATGTTCCCTGTATTCGGGATGATCGGTGACGTGGCTACGCTGATCGCGGTATTTACAAAGGTGACCTGGAAGCCGATCCCCCACAACTCCAACGTGTGTATCGAAGAGCTGGAGAGCGATCCTCCCTCCAAGGAGGAGAAACAGGAGCCGGTTGGAGCTCCCGTTGGCCGATCCTGACCGTTTTTATATTGACAAAGCCGGCTTTCGGGTGTATAATAAA
Source organism: Clostridia bacterium (assembly GCA_017505745.1). Classification (GTDB taxonomy): domain Bacteria; phylum Bacillota; class Clostridia; order Oscillospirales; family CAG-272; genus UMGS1865. Next base: position 13,426 of record JAFVOP010000082.1, on the reverse strand, counting down.
AGCAGGGGAGTGGAGATCTCCCTGAAGGGAGGAAGAGCCTTGAATCGGATTATTACTATCGGACGTGAATTTGGAAGCGGAGGACGGGAGCTGGGCAAGCGCCTGGCTGACCATCTCGGCATTGCATACTATGACCGTGAAATTCTGGAGGAGCTTTCCAGGCGTACAAAGCTGGATGAGGGATATCTGCATCGGGTGGCCGAGCAAAGGAACTCCCTGATCCTTCCCATCACCGTGGGCAGAACGTTGCACCACACGGCAGGCTCGGATTATCTCGTGCGGCAGTACACCGCCGTTTATGCCGAGCAGGCAAATATCCTACGGGAGCTTGCCGAGGCATCCGATTGCATCATCGTTGGCCGTTGTGCCGACTACATCCTCAAGGAGTTCAAGCCGGTCCGCCTGTTCGTTTACGCGGATATGGATGCCAAGGTGGAGCGTTGCCGACAACGCGCTGAGGCAGGGGAGGGGCTCTCCGAACGGGAAATGAAGAATATGATCCGTAAGGTCGACCGCAACCGCGCGCGCTATTACAGCTACTATACCGGGCAAACCTGGGGCGAGCGGGGCAATTACGATCTGTGTGTGAACACCACGGGGATCCCGGTTAAGGCGCTTGCCGAATCGTTGGCACATCTGTTTTCCTGAGATCCTTGTATAAAAAACGCTTGGCGCATCTGCAATAGCAGGTGCGCCAAGCGTTTTTTATGCGGTCGCATGAAATATGTTTTTTATGGCAGGGGTCAATCCAGAGAATAGAGGTAATGGCTTCCGTTCTCTCTCTTCACAAACACCGCCGTATAGGGGCGGGAGGTCACCTCGGCATCGGAGAGCGTGAATACCAAACGGTAGGTATGTTCGGTTTCTTCTACCGTGTGTACCTGCAGGAGCAGATCGCTTCTTCGGGGCTGAATGGGGGCGCTGTATGCGTGCGCGAGAGAGAGATGCGAGAAGATCTCTCCACTTGCATGCTTGACCGACGTGCCTCCAAAGTAGCGGTAGACGGTGTTTTCAAAATCGGCCTCGGGAATCAGTGTGCAAAGTGTGGAATAGGGCGTGTTGGTGCCCGAGCTCTCCAAAAGCGCGCTGTTGCCCACGTAGGCGGCGTAATTTTCGCAGAGCATGCGATTTAAGATCTCGTCACGGTAGTATTTCACGGCTTGCGCGGTATTTTGGAAGGGGGTGAGATCGGTGCTGCTTGCCAAAAGGATCTCCAGCGTGTTACACAGGGAGGCTGTAACGGTATCCTCCGTGCCGAGCGTGCGTTGGGTGGGCTCGGACTCATAGTTTACGGTGTCCAGGCCAAACACACTGCGGATCCACAAGGGGTTGCTTCCTGCCACACACGAGACCAGAAAAACGGCCGTTAACAGCAAAAGAAGGAGCAAAAGTCCGCGGCTGGGACGTCTTTTGTGACGTCGGTAACGATAGCGCATCCGTGGCACCTCCCCCTGCTTTTTTCGCTGAGTTTTCCTCTTAAATATTGTATCAAATCAGCAATATTTTGTCAATAGGCTTTTCAAATATTTTTACAATATCTTGTATTTTTTTGTATCACTCAACCACAATATCTCGGATTATGTCGTGGATTTGATGCTTTTTGTCGCATGCGACAGGATCTGCGACATAAGAGCAAAAAAAGAGACCGCCTCTTAAGCCAATAAAGAGAGGATCTGATCGGAGAGCAGGTGGCGGTCGGTCAGAAGTTGTGAGAGGACCGAGCGCACTACGCGATCTGCAGTTTGTCCCATTTTGGTTTGCAGACCGTCGATCGCGTGCTTGTTTTCGCGCAATGCCTCGCGCAAAAGCTGTGAGGTACACGGACCGCGCGAATACGGAGCACCTTCGGCGGGCAGCACGCGCAGCTGCGCACAAAGCGAGGGAGGGCCTCCCAAGGCCAGGATCAGCTCTCCCAATTGCCGCAGCAGTGCGGTATCCTCGCGGATCAGCTTCTCAAATAGGGAGGAGGCAGAGAGGTCTTTCGTCAGGATGGCGCGGTAGGTGTTGGCGGCAATGGAGCAGAGACAGTTGCGAAAATCCTCCGCCAGCATGCCTGCCATGCGCGGATCACGTGCGACACAGCCCTTCAGGGTGGGGCGAAACACGCCGTCGGATGGCGTAGGTTGGTTTGGACTTTTTGGGGTCATCTTCTTTTTCTCCTTTCTTTTTTTGAGTCACTTTTTACTACCCTATGCGGGGAGAAGTAGAATCTTTCCAAAAATGAAAAAACTATTTACTTTTTTCGGTCTTTGTGATACAATAAAAACAACCCCTCGCAGTATGCAAAGAAAGGAGCTGTATCGGTTGTGCATATTCCGCAAAAATACCGCGATCTGCGCCGCTATGCGCGCGCCCGCACCCTACGCCGCATCCTGGGATTTTTGATTTGGATGGCGGTTTGGATCGGATCGGTGGTTTCTTATAACCTCAATCATCAAACCTATCCCGCTCACCGTCGCTTCGTGGGTTGGCGCTTGGCGCTGGTGCTGGCGGTAGCCTTGCTATCGGGCGTTGTGGTCTTTCGCCTGTGGAAGTTGTTTTCCGATCGCACTTTGTGGGGAGTGATCGAACGATCGGGGCTTTCACGCTCCTATACCGTCTCCAATGACCCCGGGGCCTCGCGTACCGATTACGAGTTCCGGCTGAACACTGCCCTGGTGATCCGTCGGGAAAACGGAAGAACCAAACGCCTTCGATTTGAGCAAAAGGAGGGCTTTTACCACTATTATCGGGAGGGACATCGCGTGGTACGCTTTGGCGGATTGCCATATCCTCTTCTTTTGGACGCCAACGCGCCGCACGGCTACGTTTGCTCGGCATGCGGAGCCTGGCAGAAGGACTACGTGCCGCAGTGCGCAGGCTGCGGATATTCTTTGATCGATCCCAAGGATCTGACCGACACCTCGCTTTGATGTCGTTGCTTGGTCTAAAAAAACGGGCTCACGGGTTTCCAAAACGGAAACCCGTGAGCCCGCGTTGCGTTGCAGGGTCGGGTTAAGATTTCGAATCAGAGCAGGATGCCGTCGCGCAGACGGTAGCCCTTGGAGCGTTCGTTTACGATCAGGGGGCGAGGGTCGATCTCCAACGCCTTTTGATTGATTGCTTGGACGTGTACCGCGAGATTATTGACGTGCTTGGCTTGGGCAGGATAGCACAACCGCATGAGGTCCTTGGGCGAGGTGAGCATCGGGGCGCGGTAGAACAGGCACCGCAGGATGCGATGCTCCGCAGGGGAGAGCGGCAAATGCGCGCCCATGTATCGCGTATGCGCGGGATCTTGTTCCATCGAGAGCGCGTGGGTGGAGATTTTTTCGGTGTTCCACGCGCATTGACGGATACAAAACTCCAACAGCGAAGAGGTGACGTCCTCTGTGTCCGATACGCGGATCCAGCACGTGGCTGGAAGATCGGGAATCGCCTTGGGAGAGAGGAGCACTGCGATCGGCAGCTCGGGATAGCGCTCCCGAAGTGTGCGACAAAGCGTCTCACCCCGTTTCAGATTGCGGATGCAATCGATCACAACGCCGCCCGTGGCGCGGGTCTTGCAGTAGTGCATAGCGGTGCGGTAGGGCGTGAGAAAGAGAAAAACGCCGTGTCGGTTGAGGTGATTGGCGGTCTCTCTCCAAAAAAACGGACGCTCGGAGACAAATACCAGCATCTTATTCGGTGATCTTTACAAAGCTTGCATCGTTGATGGTGACGGGATAACGGGGAGAGGTGGGAACGGTGTCAATACTGCCTGCCTTGTAATCGAGATCGATCTCGGTGATGGCGTCTACGGTTTCCATGCCGTACACCACGTAGCCGAAGGAGGCGTACAGTCCGTCAAGGTCGGCTCTCGAATCCTCATGAACGATGAAGAATTGGCAGGATGCCGAGTTGAAGGTATTGCCGCGTGCCATGGATACGACACCGCGCACGTGCTCGAGATTGTTTTGGAATCCGTTTTCCCGAAATTCACCCTGAAGATTCTTTCCCGAATCACCGGATCCGTTGCCCTCGGGGTCGCCGCCCTGGATCATGAATCCGGGAGAGACGCGATGGAAGGTGAGTCCGTCATAGAAATCAGCGGCAACGAGCTCCTGAAAATTCTTCACGGTTTGAGGCGCGATCTCTTGGAAGAGACGGATGACGATATCGCCGGTTCTCGGAATGCCGTTTGCATCGGTATAAGAGACGTTGAGACGAACGTGGTCGGTGATTTCGTCGGTTACGGTGCAGTTGTCCGGCTTCACTGCGGAGAGATCCAATTCTGCCATGGTCACGGTGCTTCCTGTGAGGAGCGGCTCCTCGTTCTTGTCTACGAGCATCATGACCAACGGAACCGCCGCGATCACTACCACGGCAGCCACGATGCAGAGGATGATCTGCCACATGAGCTTGTTTTGCTTTCTTTGCTTTTCGGCCTCCTCACGGCGGCGTGCTTCCTGATATTGCCGTCTTTGTTCGGCTTCCTGTGCTTTTGAGAGTTTTCCCATATTTGCATTCCTTTCTTTTTTTCTTGCATTGCTCCCATTGTATCAAAAAAGGCTTCCGTTGTCAAGTTTTTCTCCTCCGATTGAGAAATAATTTACAAATGAAGCGGATATGATAGAAGTGGAGATAAAAAAAGGAGGAAGCTGGGATGGGTGAGGTTCGATGGGAGCGGTTGGCCGCCATGTTGATCTGTGTAACAGCGCTGACGGGGGCCTGTTATCTGGCGGTGCGGTACGCGCTTCCGATCCTGCTTCCGTTCCTGTTGGCCTGGGGTATCTCGCTGGCAGTCCGACCGATGGCGCGCGGGATGTCCCGGCGGCTGGGAGCATCGCAACGGCTTTGCGCGGCGATCTTGCTGGTGGCCTTTTTGTGTTTGCTGCTTGCGCTTCTCGGCGGCGCTACACGGCGCCTGGTGACCGAGCTGGAGCATTTGCTGGAGCGCTTGCTTGCAACCGAGGAGATTTCCGGACCGATCGATTTTTTTGAAATGCTCACCTCCCGGATCGGTTTCTTGCGGCGGATCGGAGCGGGGGAACGGCTTGCGGCTTTTCGGGAACGCTTCAATCAAGGCGTGAGCGAGCTTTTGGTGGGGCTGCTTCGGTCCCTCACGGCGGGGATCCCGCAATTTCTGGGAGGTCTGGTATCAGCTTTGCCGTCGGTTCTGTTCGTTTCGGTGGTAACGGTGATCGCAAGCTTTTATTTTTGTATGGGCGGGGAATCGGTTACGAAAGCCCTGGTCACGCTTCTCCCTCAGCGCTTGCGGGCGGCTCTTCCCGCTTGGAAAACGCGCGTGCGCGCGCGCTCCCTTCGCTATCTCAAGGCCTATCTGCTTTTGTTGCTTTTGACCTTTGCCGAGCTGTTTCTGGGATTTCTTTTGTTGGGGGTGGACTATGCCTTTTTGTTGGCTTTGCTGATCTCTGCGATCGATCTTTTGCCGATTCTTGGTGTGGGAAGCGTGCTGATCCCCTGGGCGGTGATCCTGCTCCTTGGGGGACGTGCGGGGCTTGGCATGGGATTGCTGGTGCTTTACCTTGCCATTGCGGTTTTGCGGCAGATCCTGGAGCCACGCCTGGTGGGGCAGAGCCTGGGGGTGCATCCGCTGCTGGCTCTGTTTTCGGGATACGTTGGGTGGCGGATCTTCGGTTTTTTGGGACTGCTCCTCGGCCCCTTTCTTGCCTTGCTCGTCAAAACACTGCTGGCTCAGCTTCGGGAGCTGTCCTCCAACGGCTTTTTTCGCCCTTTTTTGTAAACTGTGTGTATTTTTTTTAAAAAAACGAAAAATGAGTTGCAAAAGAGAATCTTTTATGGTACAATAATATAACATGTGCGCTTTGCGCCTGGATTCGTGTAAAATCCCTTTGAATGATCAACATGGAGAAAAAGGATTGTAAAATGAATTTGAGCTTGAAAAAAACCTGGAATTATTATCGGGACATCCGTCTCAATAATTTGACCTCTCCGAAGTATCGCCACATGCTGCTGTTGCTCTACTGGCCCTTCTTCGGCGTTCTGTTCTGGATCATGGAGTCGCAATGGCCGATCATCTGGGAAATGATCACGGGAAAAACGTTGGTCTATGCTCCTGTGTACTGTTGGATCGATGCCTACATCCCGTTTTGCGAGTGGTTTGTGATCCCTTATTATTTTTGGTTTGCCTTTCTGGTGGGAATGGGTGTGTACGGCGTGCTGTTTGATATCCGCGCGATGCGTCACTTTATGTGGTTTATCATTCTTTCCTACAGCATTACGGCCGTGATCTATTTTGTTTGGCCGAACATGCAGGAGTTTCGCGGGGAGCTGGATACCGTGACCCGCAGCAACTGGATGATCGACATTGTAAGAAGGCTGTATTCCTACGATACCAATACCAATGTCTGCCCCAGTATCCACGTGCTCGGTTCCCTTGCGGTTTGCTTTGCGGGGCTGCACAGTGAGACGCTCAAGGGCTGGGGCTGGAAGGTCTTTTTTATTGTTTCTACCGTATTGATCTCGATGTCCACGGTGTTTTTGAATCAACACTCGATCCTCGACGTGTTTGCCGCGCTTGGAGTGGGAGCCGTGTGCTACGTGCTTGTTTTTCTCGTGATCTGTCGGGAGAAAAAGGATGTGAGCGCAATCGCCTGAACGGTTGGCGGTGAGGCGTTTACACACCGGGAAAGGAGAGTCGTGCATTGCCGTTTTTAAAAAGTGTGCTCTACGTGCTGGCCTTGGGGATCGCAGCCCATTACATCGGGGAAGCCCTGCCGCGTAACTGGTTTCACTGGGATCGCTTTCCGTACAAGCCGCAAAAATGGGAGCGGGGCGGAGACGTATACGAGGTCCTGCGCATTCAGGATTGGAAGGATCATATGCCCGATTTGAGTCGCGTGATGAAGGATATGCTCCCCAAACGGGTGGGAATGTGTCCCACGTCGGCCGACGTATGGGCCCTGATCCGCGAAACCTGTGTGGCCGAGGCGGTTCACGTGGTGCTGTGCTTTCTGGCGCCCGGGGTCTATCTTTTCTGGAAAAACGCGGTGGGATGGTTTCTCACGGCGCTGGTGGTTCTCGGAAATCTGCCCTTTATTATGATCCAGCGATACAATCGCCCCATCCTGGTAGGCTTGGCGCAACGCTTGGAAAAGCGGGAGGAGCGGCGGCGAGCGAGGGCGGCAGAAGGGGCGCAAGGCTCCGCGCCCAAGGATGCTTCCAACTGAAAAACAGTCGATTTTGAGGGTTCAGATCGGCTGTTTTTTTGCTTTTTTGAGTCTTTCCTTGAAAAAGAGAAACGAAACGGCTTGCATTTTTAATGGGAGTCTGTTATAATAAATCCATACGATCTTGAAAAGAAAAGAGGACGCTTCATGAAAGACGAACGAGTTTTGGCGCATTGCAACCTGTTTGGCGTGTTGGGTGCGATCCCGTATTTGCTGGAATTGGATCCCGCGGCGAGGGAATTGGTAAACGAAAAAAGCCTTTCGCTGGGCTTTGCGATCAAGGACGGTCCGCGTGCCACGCTGCGCTTTGCAAACGGCGCGGCAGAGATGACCGAGGGGATCGAGCGATGCAGCATCAAGCTGTATTTTTCCTCCTGCAAAAAATTCAACGATATGATCGACGGCAAGGGCAATCCGTTGCCGGTGAGCGGCTTTTGGCATATTGGCTTTTTGCTGGGCGCGTTTACCAAGCTGACCGACCTTTTGAGCGCTTACCTGCGTCCTGAGCCGAGCCGATTGGAGGATCCCGTCTTTTTTGAGCGTTCGACCGTTCTGATGCTCCACGTCATCGCCTCAGCGGTGGCCGAGGTTGGCAATTACGACCGAGTGGGAAGCTTTTCGGCCTCCAACATCGTGGACGGCGTGATCCGTCTCTCGATCGGAGACACGCTTTCGGTTGGCGTTCGTGCAAAGGATCACAAGCTCACCGCTATTCACACCGATCCCGGCGAGGGCTTTTCCGAAATGCGCTTTGCCAATCTCAAAACGGCGCGCGATCTGTTTGACGGCAGGATCAACGCCGTGGCCGCCGTTGGCATGGGGGAGGTCCGCATCGGCGGTATGATCTCGCAGGTGGACAACGTCAATCGCATTCTCGACCGCGTATCGCTGTATCTGGCGTAAAGGAGGACATGAGCATGAGAAAATTGAACGATTATACCAAAAGTCGCGAGGCGTTTGACCGCGCCGTAAAGGTGATCCCCTCGGGCATTTACGGCCATCAGGGACCGGCAGAGGGCTGCTACGTTCCCGTGGAGGCCTTTCCGCTCTTTTCCTCGCGTGCGCAGGGGTCCTACCTTTGGGATGCCGACGGCAACCGTTTTATCGATTACATGTGCGCGTACGGCCCCAACATTCTGGGCTATCACGATCCCGACGTGGACGCCGCGGCCGCCAAGCAGCGTGCGATCTCGGATTGCACCACACTTCCCAACACCGTGATGGTGGATTTTGCCGAGCTGCTGGTGGATACGGTAGCCTGTGCCGACTGGGCGTTCTTTGCCAAAAACGGCAATGACGTGACCACGCTGGCGATCATGGCGGCGCGCGCCTACACCCACCGCAAAAAGATCGTCTTTTTCAAGGGCTATTACCACGGCGTATCTCCCTGGACGCAAAAGATCGATTACGCGGGCGTGATCGAAGAGGACGTGATGCACAATATCTACGTGGAATGGAACAATTACGAGCAGCTGGAGGCCGTGTTCGAGGAATATCAGGGAGAGATCGCTGCGGTGATCGGTCAGCCTTATATGCACGGCAACTTTATGGATAACGTGCTTCCCGCTACCGGGTTCTGGCAAAAGGTGCGCAAGAAATGCACCGAGGAGGGAACGGTTCTGGTGGTGGACGACGTTCGCGCGGGCTTCCGCCTTGATCTTGCGGGCTCCGACCACTATTTCGGTTTTGAGGCCGATCTCATCTGCTTCTGCAAGGCGCTTGCCAACGGCTATAACGTCAGCGCGCTTTGCGGCAAGGAATTCCTTAAAAATACGATCTCGTCGATGTCCTATACCGGCTCCTACTGGCTCTCCGCCGTGCCCTTTGCGGCGGGTATTGCCTGCATCGAAAAGATGAAAAAGATCAACTGCCCCAAGCTGCTGGACGAGCAGGGAACCAAGCTGAAGAACGGACTGCTCGAGGCGGCGAAAAAGTATTCGTTTGATCTGCACGTTACGGGCGCGCCCTCGCTCTTCTATCTTCGCATTGCCGACGATCCCTCGCTCAAGCTCCATCAGGAGTGGATCGCCGAATGTGTGAAGCGCGGTGTATTTTTCACCAATCACCACAATCATTTCATCAACGCCTCCCTCACCGACGACGATATCAAAGAGACGGTGGAGATCGCCGCCGAGGCCTTTGAGGTGGTGCGCGGATGCCATCCGCTCTGAAGGCTATGATGCGAATTCCGTTCCTTTTGTTTTGCGCGGGGATGAGCGTGATTGCGTTTTTTGCCTACGGAATCGATAAACGCCGCGCAAAAAAGAATCAATGGCGCACTCCGGAAGCGGTTTTGCTTTCGCTTGGAATATTTGGCGGCGCGCTTGGCGCAGTATTTGCCATGAAGCTCCTTCGCCATAAGACCCGGCATTGGTATTTTTGGGCGATCAACGTTCTCGCACTTGCGCTGCAGATCGCGATTGGCGTGATGTGCCGGTAAAAGCCTTTCCAACAAATGAAGATCCACCCGAGAACGCTCTGCAAAGCTGCAGAGGCTTTCGGGTGGATCCTTTTTTATTGCTTCTTGAGTGCGTTGTCAAGCTTTTCGGCCAAGCGATCGGACATGATCGCCATTGCTTCGATATGTACTTTTCCGTCTCCTACAAAGAGCGTTGCCGAATCGGAATTTTTACATACGGAGCGAATCTCCGAAAAGGAATAGACCTTTTTGTTCCCCAAAAACGTGGTGTATTCAAAGGTTTCTTCGTCCAGGATCTGAATCGTTTGATTGCGCCAGCAGAGCACCGCTGCCACCGCAAGCACCGCGCAAAGCGCCGCCAAAACGATCCAAACGGCAGATACCGTTACCAAAAACGCGACCGCGAGAGCGATTGCCGCGATTCCAAGCATCAGTCCCAAGGCAAGCACCTTGTTTGGCAGATACATATCTGCGCGCGGCTCGTCTCCGGTTACGGACACGCCGAGCAGCTTTTCCATCAGCAATACCAAAATACGAAATTTCATAGCTTTTCCTCCCTGTTTCGGCTTCTGATGCTATTTTATCATAAAAGCCAACCGAATGCAATAGCATTTTGAAAAATGCAATTCTCGAACCTTTTCTCCTTTTTTCGATATACTGTATAGGGGAGGTGCGATAAAAATTGAACAGTACCGTTTGGCTTGCGTTGCTTGCAACGCTGGGAACCTGGTTCGTTACGGCACTCGGCGCGGCAACCGTGGTCTTTTTCCGTTCCCCGGGCTCAAAATTTTTAAACCTGATGCTTGGTTTTGCTTCCGGCGTGATGATCGCCGCCAGCTTTTGGTCCTTGCTCCAGCCTGCGATCGAGCGCGCGGAGGCGGTCTCTTCGATCCCTGCTCATTGGGTGGCAACCTTGGGCTTTCTTTCGGGGGCGGTGTTTATGTGGGGGTCGGATCTGATCGTTTCGCGCGCCCGCCGTTGCGCGGAGCATCCGGATCGGGCAAACAACGGCGCGCTTGGAAGAGTGATCATGCTGATGCTCTCGATCACGCTCCACAATATTCCCGAGGGGCTGGCCGTGGGAGTGGCGTTCGGGATGCTGCAGGGGAGGTCCTCTCCGGAGGCGCTGATGGGCGCTGTTACGGTTGCCGTGGGAATCGGACTGCAAAATTTCCCCGAGGGGGCAGCTGTTTCACTCCCGATGCGTCGGGAGGGATATTCCCGCAAAAAAAGCTTCTTTCTGGGGCAGGCCTCGGGGATGGTGGAGCCGGTGGCGGGCGTTTTGGGGGCGTTTCTGGCGATCTACGTAGAGAGCTTTTTACCCTTTGCGCTGTCCTTTGCTGCCGGTGCGATGATTTTGGTTGCCGTGCATGAGTTGATTCCCGAGTGCCAGAGAAGCCGCGAGGATCAGCCGTATTTTGCAACGATGGGGATCATTTTGGGGTTTGCCGTGATGATGCTCCTTGACGTAATGCTGGGATAACGAACCGTTTTGCTTTTTATGGAATTCGGTTGCAAAAAAGATGGAATGTCTTGACAAAGCCGAAAAACCTGTGTATAATAAAGCAGTATTTGATTTTACCGTGACTCGGAGGAAGAAATGCAAGAGAGATTTCAGATGTTTACCGTTTTGATCGCCAAGATCAGCCGCAGTATCCGACGCATCAAGACCGAGGAGATGGCGGAGTTTGGTCTGAAAAGCCCGCACGTTTCTTGCCTCTATTATTTGTATAAGGCAGAATCTCTGACCGCAAAGGAGCTTTGCGATATTTGCGAGGAGGATAAGGCGGCGATCTCACGCTCGATCGAGTATCTGGAGAGCGCGGGATATATCGTTTGCGCGTCCAAGGCCCACAAGCGCTATCGCGCGCCGCTGGAGCTGAGTGAAAAGGGAAAACTGGCGGGTGAGCGGATCGTAGGAAAGATCGATCGCATTTTGGAACAGGCCAGCGAGGGACTTTCCGAAGCCGATCGCATGAAGATGTATCAGAGTCTTTCGCTTATCAGCGACAATTTGCAAAGCATTTGCGAGGCGTACGATTGACGTGTTGCAAGAGGAATAAGGAACCGCCATGCAGGTCTTCTCATACAGAAGGCTTGCATGGCGGTTGCTTGTTCTGTAACGCTACGGCAACAGCACTCTGTTCACGAAGATTGCGTTCCGTCAACGGAACTGATCGCTTTGCTCCAAAAAGAAATCATGATATACTTTTACACAGTCAAGCTCGGTCCATTTTTTCTCCGCAGGAGGTGTTTCGTCTATGTTGTATATAGTTGCGCCTTGCAGAGAGAGCAGGAACGGAGAGTGTGTGGAAATTACAAATTGACATCCGAAATTCCTTACCGAATCCTCGATAAAATATTTCAGTTGCAGCTGGTTTTGAGGAGAAAGACTGTTTTCGGGCTCGTCCAAAAGATAAAGCGCGTTTTCTTGGATCGAATCGACGAAATAGGACAGCGCGCTTTCTCCGTTTGAACGCTCCTGAATATTTCGCATCAGATGTTCTTTTAAGAAACGGGACTGGCTGCGATTTTTGTTTCTCATATCGCTCACCCGTTTCCAGCGATCGTAATCGTCGAATCCGCGCAGTTGATTCGGCTCCGCGTTCGGGCTGTTTTCCGCAATGTATTCCTCAATCAAGTCGGAGCGCTTTCTATCAATTCCGTCATTGATCCTGCGGATATCCAGCACCTTTTCAAACACGCCGTCGCTCGTGATGATTTTGCTTTCTTTGGGAATGGACCTGTCCAACTGATACTCGCACAACTCAACGTAATCTTCAAAAAAATCCGAGCGATTATACGGAGCGGTTCGTTCCAGGGATAGCTTTTCCGCAATCACATTCAGGATACTGCTTTTTCCGCTTCCGTTGTTGCCGCAAAAGACGGTGATGTCCGTAAAATAAAATTCCGGCAGCTCTCGGTAACGGAACAGGCCAAACGGATATTTTGTGGTATAACAGGTTCTTTTTACTTTAAAATTGTCGGGCTTGGAAAAATAATTCTCTTCATCCTCTCTCGTTGGCATTTGAAAGCTCTGTAAATATACCATACCCGTTTTCCTCATTTCCTTGTAGATTTCACCGTATAGGGATGCTTTTCATGCAGCATCATTATATCATAATTCGCAGAGAAAAGCAAGTGGGGATTTGTTGGGTGGAACATTCGCCGAATGGCGAAACAAGATTCGAAGTCTGTGAAAGGACAACGAAAAAGTGACAAGGTATTTGCCTGACGGCGAAGATTCGCGCGCCCTGCGCCTGACAAGCAAGCTTGTCGATCTTCGGGCGGCGAATGCGAACTTGCAGTTGTTGCAGGGCAACAACCAAGACGAACTTGAGGATCTCGACAAAAAACCGAGCCGCGATTATAGCAAACTCATACCGTCAGGTGACTAAACGGTTCACCCCGTGTCGAGTTTTTTCTTCTGCCGTTAGTATATCATGCTTCAGGAAAACTGTCAACCCATAACCTTCAACACGCAAAAATTGAGGTGCTGTAGACGAAAGAAAACGCTCCGACGAGAAAGTTCAAAAAAAGAGTTGACAAAGCAGCTCTGTCGTGATATAATAATAACGGAGAGGACCGATGACGGTTGCTTCCCAACTAAATAGTTAAAAGAATTAACCGCTTAGCTTTGGTCGGCAGAGGCGGTTAATTCTTTTTATTATGATTATCTATGTAAGTCAAAAGTGCTATTAAAAATCCTGCGAACAGGAACAACAGCTCCCAAGTAACGAACATGAGCATCACCTCCCCTCTCGGGAAGGCAAAAAGAATCTGCGTTCCCGATTAAGGGAAGCAACCGCCACCGTATATGGCACTCTCCGGGTGT
>JAFVOP010000081.1 GCA_017505745.1 Clostridia bacterium | reverse complement strand
GCAAACGCGTGATGAAATCGTCGGCTCCCGCCAGTTTGGCCGCGCGGATGCACTCCTCATCCGTCGCATCCAGATTTCCGTAGCGGATGTTTTCCATCACCGTTCCGGTAAACAGGTTGGTCTCCTGCAGCACGATGCCGAGCGAACGCCGCAGATCGGATTTTTTGATCTTGTTGATATTGATGCCGTCGTAACGGATCTTTCCGTCGGCAATGTCGTAGAAGCGGTTGATCAGATTGGTGATCGTTGTTTTTCCGGCTCCCGTGGCACCAACAAACGCCACCTTTTGCCCAGGCTCGGCGTAAACCGAGACATCACGTAGCACCGGTTTCCCCTCTTCATAGGCAAAATCCACCTCGGTCATGCGCACGTCCCCACGCAAAGGCGTATAAGTCACCGTCCCATCTGCCGCGTGCGGATGCTTCCATGCCCACTGTCCCGTATGGCGGTCGGTCTCGGTGACCGAGCCGTCGGCGCCGATCTCGGCGTTGACCAGCGTTACATAGCCGTCGTCCACCTCGGGAACCTGATCCATCAATTCAAACACGCGCTCGGCACCGGCCATACCCATGATGATCGAGTTGATCTGCTGAGAGACCTGGTTGATGTTTCCCGTAAACTGCTTGGTCATCGACAGGAAGGGCACGATGATGTCCACACCAAACGGAAGTCCCGAAATGCTGACGTTGGGAACGCCGGCAGTCAGGAATAAGCCTCCCAACATAGCCACCACCACGTACATCACGTTTCCAATGTTCATAATGATCGGGCCCAGCATATTGGCAAAGGCGTTGGCACGGTAGCTGACCTGGAAAAGCTCATTGTTGATGCGGTTAAATTCCTCCAAAGTCTCCTGCTCGTGACAGAACACCTTGACCACCTTTTGTCCGTTCATCATCTCCTGCATATAGCCTTCCTGTACGGCAACGTTCTTTTGCAAGCGCATAAAGTATTTCGCCGATCCGCCACCCACCTTTTTGGTGACGAACAGAATCGCACACACCCCCAAAAGGAGGAGCAGCGTGAGCCAGATGCTGTAATACAGCATGATAAAGAACACCGTACCCACGATCACGCCCGCACGGATCAGCGTGGGCAACGACTGAGCCACCAGCTGACGGAGCGTATCAATATCGTTGGTATAATAGCTCATGATGTCGCCGTGCTTGTGCGTATCAAAATACTTGATGGGAAGATTTTGCATACGGTCGAACATCGTACGGCGCATCTTACACAGAAAGCCCTGCGTGATATACGCCATGAGCTGCGTATCCAACGTGATGGTAATCAGCGAAAGAACGTACATCACCGCCAGGAAGGTGACCTGCGGAATAATTTCGGCACTTGCCGATGCCCAGTCGCCGCTCGCTTGCCATTTCTCGATCATTTCGGTCACGCGTTGCAGAAAAACCGCAGGGATCGCGGACGCAACCGCCGTAAAAAGCACGCAAACAATAGCCAGAGGCACCATTACGGGATAGAAGGAGAACAGCATTTTCAGCAAACGCTTGAGCACATTGCCCTTAAATTTCGGTTTCATAGGAGGACGCTTTGCTTCCATCCGTTTCACCTCCGTTCGACTGTTGTTCATATACCTCACGGTAGATCTCGCTGGATGCGAGGAGTTGCTTGTGATTCCCCCGTGCCACGATCCTTCCGTTGTCCATCACCAAAATCAGATCGGCATCCTGCACCGATGCGATCCGCTGGGCAATGATGATCTTGGTGGTTTCGGGAATGTAGGATTTGAAGCCCTCGCGGATCAAGGCGTCGGTTTTGGTATCCACCGCACTGGTCGAGTCGTCCAGGATCAGGATCTTCGGCTTTTTGAGCAATGCGCGTGCAATGCAAAGGCGTTGCTTTTGTCCGCCCGATACGTTGGTTCCTCCCTGCTCGATCTTGGTATCGTATCCGTCCGGGAATGACATTACGAACTCGTCCGCCTGCGCCAGCCTGCAGGCCTCGCGCAATTCTTCATCCGTGGCGTTCGCATTTCCCCAACGTAAATTTTCCTTGATCGTGCCCGAGAAGAGCAGATTCTTTTGCAGCACCATTGCAACCGCTCCGCGAAGCGTATCGAGATCGTATTCGCGCACGTCCACGCCGCCTACCTTCACCGCGCCCTCGGTAGCATCGTACAAACGCGGGATCAGCTGCACCAGCGAGGATTTGCTTGAGCCCGTACCTCCGATGATTCCAACCGTCATACCGGATGTAATTTGCAGATCGATGTCAGCCAGCGCGTACTTTTTCGCTTTCTCGGAATATTTGAAGCTGACGTTTTCAAAGGTGATCGAGCCATCCTTTACCTCGGTTACGGGATGCGCGGGATTCGTGAGAGACGGCGTTTCGTTCAATACCTCGCAAATACGCTTGGCCGATTCGGCCGACATCGTAATCATCACGTAGATCATCGAAAGCATCATCAGCGACATCAGGATCTGCATGCCGTAGTTCAGCATGGCCGAAATGTGCCCCACGTCGATGCGATCGGTGGTGATTGCCAAGCGCGATCCGACGAGAAGAACAAACACCATGTTGAAATACATACAGAACTGCATCAAGGGCGTGTTCAGCGCAACAATGCGCTCGGCGCGGGTGAAATCACCGCGGATATTTTCGGCCTCTCTACCAAACTTCTCTTTTTCGTGATTCTCGCGCGAAAAGCCCTTGACCACACGCATACCGCGCACGTTTTCCTCGATCGACTCGTTGAGACGGTCGTATTTCTTAAATACCGCGCGGAACGCGGGCATCGCCTTTCGTGCGATGAGCAAAAGTCCGCCCACCAACACGGGGATCACGATCACGAACGCGGTCGACAGTGCACCACCCATGACGTAAGCCATAATCACCGAGAAAATCAGCATCAGGGGACTGCGGATCGCGGTTCGGATCAGCATCATAAAGGACATATGCACGTTTCCAACGTCGGTGGTCATACGGGTCACGAGCGACGTGGAGGAGAATTTGTCGATGTTGTGGAACGAATAGGTCTGTATCTTTTCGAAAATGTCTTGTCGCAAATTTTTTGCGAACCCCGAGGAAGCCTTTGCGCAGGTAAATCCCGCCATTCCGCCGCAGCAAAGGGAGAGAATCGCCATTACGGTCAACAGTACCCCCTTTTGCAAAATCTGCGAAATTTCCGCGCCGTCGGAGATCTCATTGATCAGGCTTGCCGTGATGAACGGGATGAGCACCTCGATCACAGCCTCTGCCACAATGAAGACCAGCGTAGGGATCACGTATATCTTGAATTCCCTTACGCATTGCGCCAGTCTTTTTAACATAGCCATGTTGCTTTCCTTTCCAAAAAAACGAAAATTTCATCATTTTATTATTTTATCATAAACAGTCCGAAAAATCAAGATTGGAAATCTTTGAAAAACAGCTTTTTTTATTCTCGCTTTTTGGCAAACCTGACAGGATTGATTGATTCATGCAATCAACAAATTGAAAAAGCAGATGGTCAGGGTATAAGGAATGCAGGTTTTGGAAACAACAATTAAAAAAAGATCTCAAAAAGGTGTTGACAAAACAACAAGTTTGTGATATACTGTTTCGGCAATGTTTACAGGTTAACATAATTAAAAAAAGAAAGGATGATCCTTCCGAATATGAATACCAAATTTCAAGCGTCCCCCCCGTTTCCCTATGAAAGCCGAAAATATGCCAATCTGCGGGAGCTGATTGAGGATGTTGCCGAGCGCTACCCCGCGCGCAATGCCTTCTCCTACCGTCAAAAGCCAAGCGACCAACACCCCACCCGTGTCCCCTTTCCCACGTTTCGCGAGGATATCCGTGCACTGGGGACCGAGCTTCTCGCGCGCGGAATGTACGGAAAGCACTGCGCGCTGATCGGCAAGCTGAGCTATTCGTGGGTATGCTCGTACGTTGCCCTGATCGCGATTGGAGCCGTAGTGGTTCCCTTGGATAAGGATTGGCAGGAGGAGGAGCTTGCAAAAACCGCCCGTCACGCCGATTGTGAATTTTTGATCTGTGAGGATACGGCCAAGGGAAATGCCGTGGCAAGAGGGGCCGGCATTCCCTCCCCCATCTATCTCGAGCTGTCCGGACACGGAGAATCGATCGGAGATCTGCTCCTGATCGGAGCCCAAAGAATTGCGTCCGGTGACCGTTCCTACTTTGAAGCCGTGATCCGCCCGCTCCGGCTCTCCATGCTGGTGTTTACCTCGGGAACCACGGGAAGCGGAAAAGGGGTGATGCTCTCGCAAAACGGATTGATGGAGGATATTTATGCAGGACTTTCGGTAGTAAAGCTCTCCCGAAAAACCATTGCCGTTCTTCCTCCGCACCACACCTACGGATGCAACGTAGGCCTGGTAGCGCATATTGCGGCGGGCTCGGAGGTCTACCTTTCGGCCGGACTGCGCCACATCCAAAAGGAGCTGCGCGAGGAGCAGCCCGAGCATCTGACCCTGGTTCCGCTCTTTGTGGAAACCTTTTACCGCAAGATCCTCTCCACTGCCAAGGAGCAGGGCAAGGATCGGTTGCTCTTCCGTATGATGAAGGCCAGTAACGCGATGCGCAAGATCGGACTCGACGTACGTCGCTCGGTATTTCAATCGGTGTTGGCAACCTTTGGCGGAAAGCTGCGTCTGATCATCAGCGGCGGCGCCCCGATCAGCCAGGAGATTCTGGATACCTTCGATGCGCTCGGCATCACGGTCATCAACGGATACGGCATTACCGAATGCTCCCCTCTCATTGCGGTTTCCGATCAGCGCGGTCCCGTTCCAAACAGCGTTGGAAAACCCCTGTTTTGCAACAAGGTCAAGCTCCGCCAACCCAACTCCAACGGGGAGGGAGAGATCTGCGTGCGTGGTGCCAACGTGATGATCGGCTACTACAAGGACACTGAAGCCACCGAGGCCGCCTTTGACGAGGACGGCTACTTCCGCACGGGCGATTACGGGAAAACCGACGCCAAGGGCAATCTCTATATCACGGGACGGCTGAAAAATCTGATCATTCTCTCCAACGGCAAAAACGTATACCCCGAGGAGATCGAAAGCGAGCTTTCCTCCATTCCGGGGGTCCTTGAGATCGTGGTATACGAGGGACAAAGCCGCCGCGGCGTGGAGCACAACGCCATCGTTGCTGAGATCTATCCCGACCGCGAGTATCTCCAAAAGCAGAACGTTACCGACGAGACCGCGTATTTCCAACAGGCGGTGGATAATTATAACCGCACCGCGCTTTCCTATAAAAAAATCGCGCATCTCAAGCTGCGCGAAGAAGAATTCCCCAAAAACACCTTGCGCAAGATCCTGCGATTCCGTTTGAATACGAAGATCGATTGATCCGCACAATGTCCAACCATATGGGAGGTCCCCTTCTGCAAAGGCAAGAAAGGGACCTCCTTTTTCTATACAGATTCCACGTAGGAATCGTAATACTTCTCCTGAAACTCCACCGCGGCGGCCATTTCTTCGGCAGTAAAGGTCCTGCCCTCGGGCGCTGCGATCAGCTTGTCCTCCACGTCATTGCGACGATACACGATCCCGATCACCCGGCAAGTGTACGTCTCCACAGGAGTATCCACCCCCAACAGATACACGTCCAGCTCTTCCCCGTCTCCGCCGAGCACGCCGGGAATATATCCGTAGTTGATCGGATAGGTCAGGCATACACCGTCCTTTTTTCGATGCTCATACCCGATCGGGCGGTCAATGCCGATCGTTACGGTCTTGCCGAGATAGGAGCGTACCAGCTCCTTGCGTTCCGTATCATTCATAAAACACACTCCGTTCTGAAAATCAATATAGCTTTTTGGGCGTTTGGATCAAGCCCGCAAGATAATCCAAGGATACGTTGTAATAGCGCGCCAGCGTGATGAAATGATGCATCGGCAGCTCGCGTGTCCCGTTTTCGTAGCGACAGTATTGCTGTTGTGTGGTTCCCAATTTTTCTGCAATTTCTTTTTGTGAAAGACCTGCATCCTCGCGCAAATCACAAAGCCGTTGATAACAGTACATAAAAATCCCCCTGTTTGATTCCTGCGTTTTTTGTAGAAAACGCTGATTTTTTCTCATTATAAACCAAAATCCGTTTGGATGTATTGAATTAAATCCAAACGGGTGTTATAATATAGAGGGATTTTTAAAAAATGTAAAAAGTTTCCGATTGCTGCGACACAGAGCCCCCCGAAAAAGCAAGCTTTGCTTTTTCGGGGGGCTCTGTTCAATTTCTCGTTTCAGAAGCACCAAACCTTTTGGTTCTTCTTAATACAACTTTTTGGGCGTTTGGATCAGGCCCGCAAGATAATCCAAGGACACGTTGTAATAGCGCGCCAGCGTGATGAAATGATGCATGGGTAGCTCGCGTTTCCCGCTTTCATACAGCTGATACTGCTGTCTGGTAATTTTCAAGATCTCAGCAACCTCTTCCTGCTTTTTGTCACTGTCCTCACGGATATCTCTTAGTCTTTGGTAAACGTGCATGGAAAATCCCCCTTCGTTTCTTCCCAAAAATCATTTTTTGTGTTTATAAAATTAATCCTCATATCAAGATGCACCACAGTCAGCAATTTAGTAGGAAAAAAGGTGCGAAAAGTTTTGAAAGGGGTGTGGGGAAAACTTTTCCAAAAGTTTTCCCCACAAAAAAACCACTCTTAAGGTTCTCTGCGTTTTTCTGTGATCATGGAGACCAGCGTATCCTCGTCGATTACGGGGACGCCGAGCGCTTGGGCTTTGGTAAGCTTGGAGCCTGCCGCTTCCCCGGCCACCACGAAGGAGGTTTTGGAGGAGACCGAGCCCGAGACCTTACCGCCCGCGGCCTTGATCATTGCCTCCGCCTCGTCTCGCGACATGGTGGGAAGCGTGCCCGTAAGCACAAAGGTAAGCCCTGCAAAGAGATCGTCTGCCGGCTTTGCGGTGGAGACCGTCAACAGTCCCGCAGCGGTGAGGCGTTCGCACAGCTCGATATTTTGCGGATGCGAGAAGAAATTCACCACGCAGTCTGCCGTGATCTGCCCAAAGTCCTCAATCGCGCACAGTTCCTCTGCCGTGGCCTTTTGCAAAGCTTCCAGCGTACCAAAGCGTGCCGCCAGCGACGCCGCCGCCACTTCCCCCACGTTGCGGATCCCCAACGCGTAGACCAGTCGCTCCAGTCCTGCATTTTTGGAACGTTCAATGGCATCGATCAGGTTCTGCGCCGATTTTTCTCCCATGCGGTCCAGTTGCGCAACGTCTGCAATCTGCAGAGCGTACAGATCCGCCGCATCGGTGATCAGGCCGCTTTTCAGGAGTGCATCCACGATCTGCGGACCCATTCCGTCAATGTTCATCGCGTCCTTGGATGCAAAATGCTCAATGCCGCGCGCCAGCTGGGCGGGACAGCGGCTATTGGTACAACGCGTTGCCGCGCCCTCGTCGGCATCGTAAAATACCGGTTCCCCACAGGAGGGGCAATGGGTAGGCATGAAAAATTCCTTTGCATCGGCGGAGCGAAGCTCCACGTGCGATCGGACCACCTCGGGAATGATGTCCCCCGCCTTTTGCACGGTAACGATATCCCCAATGCGAATGTCGCGCTCGCGGATAAATTCGAGGTTGTGCAGTGTGGCGCGCGAAACGGTAGTTCCCGCCAAGCGAACGGGAGAAAGCACCGCTGTGGGGGTCAGTACCCCCGTACGGCCTACGGCAACCACCACGTCCTCCAGCCTGGTTTGCTTTTGCTCGGGCGGAAATTTATACGCCACCGCCCATTTTGGCGTGTTCGTGCCCTCTCCAAGCTGTCGCCGCTCGGAAAGTTTGTCTATTTTGACAACAACTCCGTCAATATCATAGGCCAAAAAATCACGTTTTTCACCCAGTTTTTGAATATGACCGACGATCGTTTCACAGTCACTCGCCACGCAGCGCTCTTCAAGCACCGGGAATCCGAGCTCTGCCAAACGGGTCAGCGTTTCGGTATGCGAGGTCGGCTCGCGCCCGTCGGTATACAGGCTTCCGTCCTGGAAATTGAACACAAAAATATCCAACGCGCGCTCGGCCGCCACCTTGGGATCGAGCTGCCGAAGGGATCCTGCCGCGGCGTTTCGCGGATTTGCAAGCAGGCTTTGTCCGGCCGCCTCACGCGCCAGATTGAGCCGTTCAAACACACGGCGCGGCATATAAACCTCACCTCTCACCGTCAGGTTCAAGGGTTCGGAAAGCGTCATGGGAATCGAAAAGACCGTGCGCAAATTTTGTGTAACGTCCTCGCCCACAAAGCCGTCTCCGCGCGTGGCGCCTTGAACAAATACACCGTTTTCATAGCGCAAAGAGACCGAAAGGCCGTCAATCTTCGGTTCTACCGAATAGGACGGAGCCAAAAGTGTTTCTCCCACGCGGTCCAAAAACTCGCGCAATTCTTCAAATGAAAAGACGTCCGCGAGCGAATTCATCTGCACCGTATGCGTCACCTTTTCAAATTTGTCCAACGGCTTTCCGCCCACGCGCTGTGTGGGGGATGCGGGATCAAAAAACTCGGGGTGCGCCTCCTCCAGCGCCTTCAGCTCCGCATACATGCGGTCGTATTCGTAATCCGAAATCTCGGGATCATCGTCCACGTAGTAGCGTTTCGCGTGGTACAACAGCTTTGCGCGAAGCTTGCGAATCCTTTCCTGCAACTCCATTTGCCGCTCCCCTCCTTTGACACTTTTCAAAACAAAAACGGCACGTCCTCGGTTGGCATCGCCATGCAGACCGAGGGCGCACGCTCTTTTTTTATTATACCAAAAAAAATCGCTTCTGTCAATCCTTCTTTTTGATATTTTTTGGTTTTTTATTGACAGTTTGCACAAACCGTTCGACAATTCGTAAAATTTCTTTGTCCCATCTTTACATCTTTCCAAAAATATGCTATACTGTATATGCAGAAGAATTTTCCTCTGCAACAGAACCCGAAGAGAAGAAAGGATGGAATTCCAAATGAAGATTAACGTAACCGGCAGACAAATGAACGTGTATGAGGACATGAAGCAGCTGATTGAGAAAAAGCTGAAAAAACTGGACAAATTCTTTTCCGGCGAGTGTGATGCAACCGTTACGCTCAGCTGTAAGCATAATGAGAAAAATATAGAGATTATGATCTCCGCGGCCGGCACCCTGTTCCGCAGTGAGGTGGGTGCCGAAAGCTTCCGCGAGGCCTTGGATCAGGCAGTGGCAAACATCGAGCGCCAGATCCGGAAAAACAAAACGCGACTGGCAAGACGCCTGCGGGAGGGTACGTTTATTCTTCCTCCTCCCGATGAATTCGACGATACGGTCTCCGACGAGGAAGAAATCATTCGCACCAAAACCTATTCCACAAAGCCCATGTCGGCAGAAGAGGCGATCCTGCAAATGAATCTGCTTGGACACCAGTTCTTCGTATTCAACGATGACCAAACCGGCGCTACCTGCGTGGTCTACACGCGCCGCGACGGTGCCTACGGCCTGATCGTTCCTGAAAAGGAGTAATACGATTGCTTAATATTTGTGGGGGAACTTCTTGAACAAAGGCTTCGGTGGCGTAATATTATCTGGGGGAAACTTCTTGAAAGAAGTTTCCCCCAGACCCCTTTCAAGAACTTTTAAAAAATTTCTGTTATAAAATTGGTGACTGCTATGCGCTTCCTATATGCAATAGCTCCCGCTACCATTTTGGGTCCGCTTCCCAAAATGGTCCACAAGATAGTTTTAATATAAGCAACTATCTGTTTTTACGCTAATGAAGCTTTAATGAAAGAAGTTCACCAACGTGCTTGCACGTTTTTCCTCGCACCCCAGCCTTTCAAAACCTTTCCACGCATGTCTATTACTAAATTGGTTGCTGCTATGCACTTTTCGCTTTTTTATATTGGAGCGATGCGCACGAACACTCTATGTGTCATCCTGAGCGGAGTGCGCAGAAAGCGTTGCAAAACCGAGGACGATTTATGATAGCGCACGGAGTCGAAGCTTTTTGCAGTCGAACGAAGTGAGCGGCAAAAAGTCGAGGCGCGACGGGAAAGCGTCGCGCCGAAGAGATCTACGAACGAGTTTGAATAACTTACCATGGGAAAGTTACTTTCGTTTGACAAGTTATCGCGCATCATTTCGCAGATCCCTTCGGTCGCAAACGGCGCGTTTCGCCTTACTCCCTCGGTTTTGCTCCGTTTGAACGCGTTCCGCTCAGGATGACACACGGAGGATGCGCATAGTACTCACCAATTTTATAACAGAATTTTTTAAGTTCTTGAAAAGGGGCGTGAGGAAAACTTTTCCAAAAGTTTTCCTCACAAAAAAATATTACGCTTACGGTGCTCTTATGAAAGATGTTCCCCCACACCCCTTTCAAGAACTTTCCACACGTTTTTTATTACAAAATCCGTTTCGGTAGCGCGCTTTTTCTCAGAGAAGCATGATAAAAATCTTGACAGGTCATTTTTTTTGTGCTATACTAATATGAATGTATTTTTGGAAACGCAAACCGAAAGGACGAAACAAATACTATGAAATGGACATCACTTAACGACCTGCGCGAAAAGTATCTTTCCTTCTTTGAGTCGAAGGGGCATCTGCGCCTTCCCTCCTATCCGCTGGTCCCCATCAATGACAAATCGCTCCTGCTCATCAACTCGGGCATGGCGCCGATGAAAAAATTCTTCACGGGTGAAGAGGAACCGCCTCGCAACCGTGTTACCACCTGCCAGAAGTGTATCCGTACGCCCGACCTCGAGCGCGTGGGGCACACCGCCCGCCACGGCACCTTCTTTGAAATGCTGGGCAACTTCTCCTTTGGCGACTACTTCAAGGACGAAGCCATTCCGTGGGCATGGGAGTTTCTTACCGAGACCCTGGAGATCCCGAAGGATCTGCTCTGGCCCTCGATCTATGAAAGTGACGAAGAGGCCTACGACATTTGGGTAAACAAGGTTGGCGTGAACCCTGCGCACGTGGTACGTCTGGGCAAAGCCGACAACTTTTGGGAGCACGGCACGGGTCCCTGCGGTCCCTGCTCCGAGATCTATTTCGACCGCGGCCTGAAATACGGATGCGGATCCCCCGACTGCAAACCCGGTTGCGATTGTGACCGCTTTATGGAGATCTGGAATAACGTATTCTCCCAGTTCAATA
The DNA here is from genome assembly GCA_017505745.1 of Clostridia bacterium. Classification (GTDB taxonomy): domain Bacteria; phylum Bacillota; class Clostridia; order Oscillospirales; family CAG-272; genus UMGS1865. The sequence continues at coordinate 19,487 of JAFVOP010000081.1, read as the reverse complement.
ACATGGGCGACGGCACCTACACCGACCTCGCGCAAAAAAATATCGATACCGGTATGGGACTGGAGCGTCTCGCATGCGTGATGCAGGGCGTGGACAACATGTTTGAGGTGGATTCGATCCACAAGGTGATCGATAGCGTATGCGCCATTGCAGGCAAGGAATACGGCAAGGATAAAAATGACGATATCTCGATCCGCGTGATTACCGACCATATCCGCTCCGCGACCTTTATGATCTCGGACGGCGTGATCCCCTCCAACGAGGGGCGCGGCTACGTGTTGCGCCGCATTCTCCGCCGCGCTTGCCGCCACGGAAAGCTGCTTGGCATCAACCGCTCCTTCCTGCCCGAGCTTGGCGTGGTTGCCATCGGTGAATCCGACAAAGCATATCCCGAGTTGGCAGAGAAAAAAGACTATATCCTGAAAGTGATTGCCATGGAAGAGGAGCGCTTTGACGCCACCATCGACGCGGGGCTTGCGATCCTGAACACCATGGTAGAGGACGCAAAGGCAAAGAACGCCAACACCCTTTCGGGAGAGGACGTCTTTAAGCTGTACGATACCTTTGGCTTCCCCATCGACCTGACGCGTGAGATGGCGGAGGAAGCAGGACTTTTGATCGACGAGGCGCGCTTCACCGCCCTGATGCAGGAGCAGAAGGTGCGCGCGAGAGAGGCAAGAGCCAACATCAGCGGCTGGTCCAATGCCTCCAAAAATCTTTTGGCAGAGCTGCCCAAGACCGAGTTCGTGGGCTATACAAAGAAGTCTTGTGAAGCAAAGGTAATCGCGCTGATCGTAGACGACCTTTCGGTAAGCGAAGTTTCCGAGGGCGACGTAACTGTCATTCTGGACAAGACCCCCTGCTACGGCGAGGGCGGCGGCCAGGTCGGCGACACGGGTGCCATCACTGCTGAGGGACTGATGGTAGCTGTGAACGACACGCAAAAATCGGACGGCGTATACATTCATTTGGCTACCGTACATGAGGGCACCGTTAAGGTTGGCGACACGGTGAAGGTAGGCGTTGAGCTTTACCGCCGTTTGGCCATCATGCGCAATCACTCGGCATGCCACCTGCTTCAAGCTGCGCTCCGCAACGTGCTGGGTACGCACGTCGAGCAGGCAGGCTCCTATGTATCCGATAAGGTCTGTCGCTTTGACTTCACTCATTTTGCCGCTCTGACCGACCGCGAGATCGAAATGGTAGAAAACCAGGTGAACGCAGACATCATGAATGCAGGCGAAGGCTCTATGACCGAAATGCCCATTGAAGATGCCAAGAAACTGGGCGCGATGGCTCTGTTCGGCGAAAAGTACGGCAAAACCGTCCGCGTGGTTCGCATGGGCAACCGTTCCATTGAACTGTGCGGCGGCACACACGTAGATAACACCGGTAAGATCGGTCTGTTCAAGATCCTTTCCGAATCCTCGGTAGCCGCAGGGGTACGCAGAATTGAAGCCGTTACAGGAAAAGGAGTTTTGAACCTGTTGGCCGAGAAAAACCATCTGATTGCCGACACCGCAAAGGAACTGAAGGTACAAAAGCCCTCCGATCTTGCCAAGCGCGCGGCACAGATGCAGGCAGAGATCTCTTCCATGAAGAAGGAGATCGAAGCGCTCAACGCCAAGATCGCCGCCTCCAAGCTCGATGGCATCATGGCAAACGCCACCACTGTAAAATCGGTCCGTTTGGTAGCTGCCAACCTGGAAGGCATGCAGCTTGAGGTTGCACGCAGCCTGGCAGACGAGATCAAGGGACGCTATGCCGACGTAGTAGCCGTTTTGGCCGTTTCCGCCGACGGAAAGCTCAACTTCCTTGCCGTGGCAGGAAAAGACGCCGTTGCCGCAGGCGCGCACGCAGGCAAGCTTGTAGGAGCCGTTGCAGCCGTGACCGGTGGAAAGGGCGGCGGACGCCCCGACAACGCCATGGCCGGCGGCCGCGATGCCTCCAAGATCGCTGAAGCACTCGCTTCGGCGGCCGACACCTTGAACGGGTTGGTAAAATAAACATTCGTATGTTTTTGAGGGGAAAACGTTTGAAAACGTTTTCCCCTTTTTGAATCCCAAACAGCCGTGGGAGACTTCTTAAAAGAAGCCTCCCACGGCTGTTTTTTCCGTATTATTTGAAATATGCCTGCGTAGCGAGTGCTACAAGGTATGTAAGGAGTCCCGCAACGGTAGGTGAGGACACCCATGCAATCGCAATGCGCTTGAACACACCAAAGTTTACCTTTTTCACGCCCTTGGTCAATCCGGCACCGATCACGGCACCTACCACGGCCTGCGAGGTAGAAACCGGAATGTGCATCAGCTTTTCCATCAACAATACTGTGATCGCCATTGCGATGATCACCAAAAATCCGTCGGTCTGGCTGATCTCCGCGATACTGCTTCCAACCGTCATCATCACGCGCTTGGAGAAGGTTAAAACACCCACTGCAATTGCAATACCGCCGATCACTGCAGTAAGGCGCGCATTGGTCAACAGGTTTGCGCCGTTTGCATCGTAGTACAGCGCCGTCACGCTCGCCGAGCTGTTGACACCGATACTGTACGAAGCAAAGGCTCCCGATGCCAGATATCCAATCTTCACAAATTTATCGTACGAATGGAGTGTAGTGATGCGATCCGCAAGAAAGCGGTTGAACAGGAACACCAACAGGAAGGAAATGATACCCGCGCCAAGCGGATTGAGGATCCAGGTGGAAGCAAATTTCCCGATCTGCGGTAAATTTTCAGCCAGCACTTCGGGATCGGAGTAGTTTGCATGGAACAAACCCCAACCGATGATTGCGCCCGTGATCGACTGGTTGGCCGAAACCGGAAATTTGAGATAGCTCATAATAAACACGGTAAGGCCTGCGCAAGCGAAGATAATAAAGGCCTTCAGCGCCGATTTCAAGCGGAGCGTTTCCATCAGACTGCTGTCCTGAAGCGCCGCATCAATTTCACCCTGACCCGCCATGACCTTATTACTGGTAGCAAGCTCGGCCAGCTTATCAATGTTGCCGGAGCCCTGCAAAAACGCACCGGCCAAAATCAAAACTGCAATGATGGTAACCGCCGTGCGGTATTTTACCACGCGTGTGGCAACCGCAGTACCAAATGCGTTAGCGGCGTCGTTGGTTCCCAACGACCAGCCCATAAACAGTCCGGCAGCTAATAATAAATATATCGCCATCACCCTATCATGCCTTTCTTGTGATCAACATGATCTGAATTTTGTCCGCAATGTTTTCGATGATATCGGAAATATCACACAGATATTCCACCATTTTCGCAATCTGCGTACGCTCTGCCAAGCCCATATCCAATTGGAAGATCTGCTTATAGAGGTTCTGCTCAATGACGTCTACCTGCGATTCTTGCGCGCGGATATCGTCCAGGATCTTGTGATCCTTAAGCAGCTCCGAGAAATTCATAAACAGCTGGAGCACGGATTTCTTCAGGATCGCAAACTGCTCGCGGGTGATCGAAACGATCTTCATCACATCCTGCGCATAGGATTCGGGGAAACGGAAGCGCTGAAATACGATCATGTTTGCGGCGTGCTCGCACTTATTTGCGATGCGGTCGCAGCTGGTGGCGATCTCGATCAGCTCCTCACGCGTGGAGGGCAGGAGCGAGGTGCCCGCCAACGAGTCGATCATGCGACGCAGGGATTCATCTGCGGTGGCCTCAGCCTGCGCTACGGCGCCGGAAAGAGCCTGCATCGTCTCAAACGCAGTTCCCTTCGTGGTAGTGGCAAGGAGAAAGCTCTCAAACTGAATGAGGCAGGTCTCCACATCCTTGATCTGATCGGTAAACAGATCCTGTACTCGGTTGTTTTTCTTTTTTGCAATCATGTTTATCTACACCTTTCGATTATATTTGGGAATGCGTATATTCTACCACAAAAACAAATATTTGTCAAGCATATCAGCAAAATTAGGCAAATGATACAGAAAAAATGCCAACTTTGCAAATCCGCGCAACAAAAGCAGAAGCGAACCCATTCATTTGAAGGGGTTCGCTTCCATTTTCAAAAAATCAAAAAATCAACTCAACAACGCGCGGTCACTGGAAAATTCACTGCCGCTGGTTTGCGAGAATTTTTCAAGAAGAGCCTCCACCGTGAGATTCTTTTTCTCTTCCCCGCTGATGTCCAGAATAATCCTTCCGGCATGCATCATGATCAAGCGGTTTCCGTGCGCAATGGCGTCACGCATGTTGTGTGTGACCATCAGTGCCGTTAAATGATTCTCCCGGATCAGCTGATCGGTGATCTCCAACACCTTAGCCGCCGTTTTAGGGTCCAGTGCCGCCGTGTGCTCGTCAAGCAGCAGCAGCTTTGGCTTTTTCATAGTTGCCATGAGCAGCGTGACCGCCTGTCTCTGTCCGCCCGAAAGCAGTCCCATTTTCGTGGAAAGGCGGTTCTCAAGTCCAAGAGACAGGAGCTTCAGCTGCTCCTTATAGCGCTCTCGGTCGCGACCGGTGATCGCCCACCGCAAGCCGCGCTTGTGCCCGCGGCTATCCGCGATCGACATGTTCTCCTCTACCCACATATCCGACGCCGTGCCGGTTCTGGGATCCTGGAATACGCGTCCCATATACTTCGCCCGCTTGTGCTCGGGCAGATTCGTCACGTCCTCGCCATCGATCAGGATCGATCCGCCGTCTACCGTATACGCACCCGCCACCAGATTGAGCATGGTGGATTTTCCCGCGCCATTTCCGCCGATCACAGTCACAAAATCGCCGTCATTGAGCGTCAGGGAGAGATCCTCGAACACGCGTTTTTCATTGACCGTGCCTTCGTTAAAGGTTTTGCTGACGTTTTTGATCTCAAGCATGCTTCTTCACTCCCTTCTTCTTGGAAAAGAGACGTTTTTTCAAATACGGCACGCCCAGGAAGATCGCTACCACAAGGGCCGAAAGCATCTTGAGCAATTCGCTGGGCAGTCCCAGGAAGATCACCGTTTGGTATACGAACCAATATACAATGGCACCTACCGCTACAAACAGTAAGCGAACGGCAAAATTGGTAGTCGCCTTCATGCAGAACGCCTCACCCACGATGATCGCGGCAAGACCGATCACGATCGCGCCCTTACCCATATTGATGTTTGCGCTGGCCTGCTGCTGCGCAAGCAACGCGCCCGAAAAGGCTACGATGGCATTGGAGAGTGCCAGACCAAAAACCTTGGTGAAATTCGTGTTGATGCCCTGCGCGCGGCTCATTTCAAGGTTGCTGCCCGTAGAACGCAAAGAAATGCCCAGCTCGGTTCCAAAGAACCAGTACAACACGGCAATGATCACGGCCGAGATCGCCAGCAAAATGCCGAGCGTAATATAGATCTGCGCGCTCTCGGGAGAGCTATCCGACGTAAACAGGACCTTATCTCCATATTTGAGTCTGGTGAGCGCGATGTTAGAACCTCCCAGAATCAAGAGGTTCACCGACCACAGCATCAGTTGGGTCAGAATGCCCGAGAGGATCACGGGAATTCCGAGAAGCGTGTGCAAAAATCCCGTTACAAGACCTGCAAGCGCACCGGCAACAAATGCGGCCAGCATAGCGATCCAGATGTTGACACCTTTGGTCACCAAAACCACACAAACGGCGGCACCCGTACAAATGGAGCCATCCACCGTCAGATCGGCAACGTCCAGGATCTTAAACGTGATGTAAAGACCGATCGCCATCACACCCCAGATCAATCCCTGTGACGCCGCGCCGGGAAGTGTCCCCAGCCAATTCAAGAATATATTCATGCGGAGTTATCCTTTCCAAGTAAATATCGGAATACATAGACCGATTTGCCTGTGCAGGATTGCACAGGCAAATCGTATGTATTCAAATCAGTTTGCTTCAATTGCCGTGTAGCCCTTTGCCTTCAGCGCGTCCACGTCCACGCCAAGCTGCTCGCACTTCTCTGCGTTGTACTGCTTGGTGAACACCTCGGAATAAGCAATCGGCATCTCCTCGATCTTGGCCTCGCCCTTGAGGATCTTTGCGGCCATCTTCGCGGTTGCAACGCCAAGGTCATAGTAGTTGATGGAAAGCGTTGCCACGCCGCAACCCGCGCAAATGCCGGCCTCGCCTGCGATCACAGGGGTATCGCCGATCACACCGTTGATTGCGGCAGCACACTCTGCAGCGGTATTATCGGTGGGAATGTAGATCACGTCTGCCTCGGTAGCCGCAGCGGCCGCCACCACGTTTACGTCATTGGAATCGGTAAAGCTCTTATCAATGCAGGTAATCCCCTTCGCTTCCAGCTCTTCACGGATCACCTTTACCTGATACTTGGAGTTGGGCTCGGAGCTGCAGTACAGGAGCGCAACCTTCTCTGCATCGGGATACAGGTCTACGATCATCTCTGCCTGCTGATCCAGAGGCGCCAGGTCACTGGTTCCCGACACGTTTCCGCCAACCACGCCGTTGAAATCGTCAATGCCGAGCGCGGTACCGTATTCGGTGATCGAGGTACCGAGGATCGGAATGGTGGTGGTTCCGTTCACAGCCGCCGTCAAAGCGGGGGTTGCGTTCGCCATGATCAGGTCTACCTTTTTGCTGACGAAGTTGGTTACGATCGTGGTGCATACGTTAACGTCATTGCTTGCATTTTCGTTGAGGAATTCCACGTTCTCTTCGCCGAGCTCTGTCTTGAGGGTATCAATAAAGCCTTGCGTAGCGGCATCCAGCGCGGGATGCGCCACCAGCTGGCAAATACCAACGGTATATTTGCCGTCATCGGCCATCTGGCAAGCGGTTGCGGACAGTACCCCGAGGACAAGAACCAACGCGAGTACGAAGGATAAGAGTTTTTTGGATTTCATGATAGGTTTCTCCTTTGATTTTTATCTTCTCTATGTGCTTGCACATAAAAAATTCGGAACAAATAAAGCGGCGCGTCTCAGCCGCCCAGATATGCGCGGCGGATGCTGTCATCCTCCAAAAGCTCGGCGCCCTTGCCGCTCTTGGCGATCTTTCCGATCTCCAACACATACGCGCGATCGGCAATCGCAAGCGCTTTCTTGGCGTTTTGCTCCACGAGCAGCACCGTGGTTTCCTCGCTGTTGACCTGCTTGATCATATCAAAGATCGTATTGACGTACAGAGGGGACAGTCCCATGCTCGGCTCATCCAACAAAAGCAGCTTCGGATGTGACATCAGCGCGCGGCTCATCGCCAGCATCTGCTGCTCTCCTCCCGAAAGTGTTCCCGCAATCTGCTTGGAGCGCTCCTTGAGGATCGGGAATCGCTCATACATCTTTTCCAGAGATTCTTCGATCTCCTTTTTATTCTTACGGGTATAAGAGCCGAGACGAAGATTTTCCGCAACGGTCAGCTCCTGAAAAATGCGCCGTCCTTCGGGCACCTGGGCAATGCCCATCGGTACCAGCTTATGCGCGGCAACCCCTGTGACGTCCTTGCCGTCAAAGGTTACCTTTCCCGCCTGCTTGGGGATCAGGTTGCAGAGCGCGTGCATCGTGGTGGTCTTTCCGGCGCCGTTGGCACCGATCAAAGCTACGATCTCACCCTCGTTTACCTCAAAGCTGATGCCCTTGATCGCCTGGATCAGGCCGTAGGATACCGCTAAATTTTCAACTTCCAATAATGCCATATTCGCAAATACCCCTTTCTCCGTCAATCGCCAAGGTATGCCTTGACCACTTCGGGATTGCTGAGAACCTCTGCAACGGGGCCCGTTGCCAAGGTGGTACCAAAGTTCAATACGGTCAGCTCGTCACAAATCCCCGACACCAGGCTCATATCGTGCTCGATGAGAAGGATCGTCATATCAAAATGATCGCGTACAAAGCAGATCGTTTCCATCAGCTCGGCAGTCTCCTGGGGGTTCATACCGGCGGCCGGCTCGTCCAAAAGCAGGAGCTTTGGATTGGTTGCCAGTGCGCGCGCGATCTCCAGCTTTCTCTGCTTTCCGTAAGGCAGATTGGAGGCCACGGTGCGGCGCTCCTCATCCAGACCGAACACGCGGAGCAGCTCTCTTGCCTTTGCGCGGAGCTCCTTTTCGGTTTTCCAGTAGCGAGGCAGGCGGAAAATGCTTTCAAACAGGTTGCAATGCGACTGATTGCCCATGCCAACCAGCACGTTGTCGATCACCGACATATTGGAGAACAGACGGATGTTCTGGAAGGTGCGCGCAATGCCGCGCTTGTTGATCTCGATGGCGCTCTTGCCCGTGAGGTTCTCGCCGTCGAGATAAAAGGTACCGGTGGTGGGCTTATACACGCCCGTGAGCAGATTGAACACCGTGGTCTTACCGGCGCCGTTGGGGCCGATCAGTCCGTACAGCGCGTTCTTTTTGATCTTGAGGTTAACGTCCTGCGCCGCCTTCAGACCGCCGAAGGAGATGCCGAGCTCACGCGTTTCCAACATATATTCGCTCATTGTTTGTCTCCTTTCGTCGGAGCTTGGGGCTTATCCGCCTCAAAGCTGCGGTCGGGCTTGAGATCGGTGGAAAGCACCGCGTCCATTTCGATCTTGGTGGGGATCTTATCCCATGCCGCGTTCGTGGGAGGCTCTTCGCCGCCCTCGGGGGTCTTGTGCGTCAAACGGAACACGGTCTGCTTGATCCACAAAACCAGATTGCGGAAGTTCACCTTTGCACGCAGCCCCGCAAGCTTGGGCGCGTTGTTCCACATGACCATCAAGATCAGGATCAGCGCGTAGAGCAAGAACTTGAGTGCTGCAAGATCACCCGAAAGCTGTGTGGTGAGCTTGACGTTGATAAAGGTCAGCACCGTTGCCGCCAGAAGCGAGCCGGTGATGTTCCCCATACCGCCGAGCACGACCATCACGAGGATCTCGATCGAATAGTTGAAGGAGAAGAAGCCGTAGTCAACGGGGGTGGTATTGTGCGCGTAGATCACGCCCGCGATGCCCGCAAAGAATGCGGCGATCACAAATACGGCCAATTTATAATAAGTGATGTTTACGCCCATTGCGCGTGCCGCGATCTCGTTGTCGCGAATCGCCTGGATCGCGCGGCCGTGCTTGGAGCGCATCAAATTCTGTGCCACGAATACCGTAACGATTGCAAACACCAATGCGGCAATGTAGAGCGTTTTGCCATACTTTTGCGTATCGAGACCCAGCGCGCCGCCAAATATCTCCTGGTTCATGAAAACGGTACGCACGATCTCTCCAAAGGCAAGCGTCACGATGGCAAGATAGTCGCCCTTGAGGCGCAGGGTGGGCAGGCCGATCAAAAGTCCGAACAGTGCGGCCATCAAGCCGCCAACCAACGCAGACAGGATCAGAACCACCAATTTAGAACCGATCACGGCATGCATCTGGTTTGCAAAATATCCGCCCAGATAAGCGCCAACACACATAAATCCGGCGTGCCCCAGGCTCAATTCTCCCAAAAATCCAACCACCAGGTTGAGGGAGACGGCCAGAATCATGCTATACGCGATCTGGGTGAGGAGCAACGAGGTGGAGCCCTTGATGTTTCCCGCAAGTCCCGTAATGGAGAACGGGATCAGCAGGGCAAGGATGAGAAGATAGTTGATATAGTGCTTGAGCTTGATTTTTTTCTTTTCCGCAGGAAGCTTTTGTTGTGCGTTCATGTTCTCTTCCTCCCTTCTCAAACCTTCTCACGGCGCTTTTTGCCGAGCAGACCCGTGGGTCTGAAGAGCAGGATCACGATTAAAAGACCAAATTCGATTGCCGTGGTATAGGGCGCCAGCACGGGAACGCTGAGCGCAAATTTTTCGATCACACCCAACAGGATGCCACCGATCATGGCGCCGGGGATCGAACCGATCCCTCCGATCACCGCCGCCGTAAAGGCCTTGATACCGGGCATGGAGCCCAGGGTAGGCGTCACGCTGGGAATCTGCATCAGATAAAAGGTGCTTGCAAATGCGGCAAGCGCCGAGCCGATGGCAAAGGTGAGCGTGATAATGCCGTTGACGTTGATTCCCATGAGCTGTGCGGCGGCACGGTCCTCGGAAACCGCCAGCATGGCGCATCCAACCTTGGTTTTCTTAACGAACAGGGTGAGCGCCACCATAATAATGAGGCAAAGACCGAGGGTGAGAATGGAAGAAATACTTACGGACACATTGTTAAACAGCGTGACGGAGCCAAGATTCCCCATCGAGACCGACTGCGATTTGCTGCCGTAGATCAGCTGTGCGATGCTCTGCAGCAGATAGCTGACGCCAATTGCCGTGATCAGAACCGCCAAGGGCGATGCGCCGCGCAAGGGACGGTACGCCACCCGCTCGGTGAGAAGGCCGAGAACCGTGCATACCACCACCGCAACGATCACCGCGGGGATCGGATGTCCCATCAGTGCCAGCGTGGAAAAAATCGTATACGCGCCAACCATGATGATGTCGCCGTGCGCGAAGTTCAGCATTTTTGCAATGCCGTATACCATCGTGTAGCCCAAAGCGATCAGCGCATAGATGCCGCCCAAACAAAGTCCGTTTATCAGTGTGTTCATAAATACTCCTTTAAAACGAGTCTTGATAAGAGCAAATGCAGGTTGGAGTCCCACACGGGGATTCCAACCTCATTTGTTTATCGTTAGAAAAAATCGAAGAGATTAACGGTCAAGAGTTACGATGTTCGCATCCTTGTTGCAAGAACCCTCTGCATCCCAAGTCATGTTCTTACCGGTAACGCCGGAGTACTTGAACTCACCGCCGGTGAGAATCGGCTTGATCAGGTCAGTCAGATCGCTTGCAGAAATGGTTACGTCGTTTACGTTTGCCTTCTTCATAGCCTCAAACAGGATCATTACTGCATCGTAGCCGTCAGCTGCAAACTGGTCGGGGAGCGCATTGTACTCTGCCTTATAAGCATCTACAAACGCCTTTACAGCTGCATCCTCACTGTTTAAGTCAAAGGGAGTGATGTACTTCACCTCTGCGGTTACGGTGTTACCGAGCTGATCTGCAATGCCGTCCAGACCGTCGCAACCGAAGATCGGAACGTTGTAGTTCTCCTGAGCTGCCTTCTTGGCAACCAGGCCTGCCTCGGTGTAGTAGAAGGGCAGGAAGAGCACGTCACAGCCGGCAGCCTTCAGGTCGCCAACCTGAGTGGAAAAGTCCTTGTTGCTTTCCTTATTGAAGGTCTTTACCACGTAGTCGGTGTCCTTGGTCTTGTTGAGAGCGCCCATCTTTTCCTCAAATGCCTCATAGATACCCGAAGAATAGGGATCGCTGGTGTCATAAATAACACCGATCTTGGTGTAGGTCTTGGTCAGCTCCTCCGCTGCGATGGTTCCCTGCTGGGGGTCACCGAAGCAAACGCGGAAGCCGTGATCGCCAACGGCAATAACGTCAGCAGCCGATGCGGAGGGAGTCATAAAGAGAACGTTATCCTCTTTTGCAGCCTCAGCGAAGGACTTTGCAGAGCCGGAGGTTACGCTTCCCAGCGAGATCTGCATACCCTTTTCAAACAGGGAGGTGTAGCCGATGGCAGCCTTGTCGGCAGCTGCTACGTCATCCACCATCTCAAAGGAGAAGAGCACACCGTTGAGACCGCCTTTTTCATTGATCTCTTTCACAGCAAGCTTCGCGCCGTTGTTTACGGATTGACCGTAGGAAGCGGCGTCGCCGGTGAGAGGACCCGTGCAACCGATCACATAGGTGGTGTTGTTTGCGGTATAGCTTGCGGAGCCACAGGAGATGAGACCCATAGCGCAGAAAACCAACGCGAAAACAAGACATGCGAGTTTGGTAAACTTTTTCATTGTTGTTTTACCTCTTTCATAAATTTTATTTTTAGTCCTTAGACATAAAAATTCAAAAACCGTTTGAAAAATGAAAAAATATACAACTATTTTATCGTAAACCGACGATTTTGTCAACCGACGATTTGCACAGATTTTTAAAAAATAGAATATTTCAAATCGTGCATATGCACAAAAAGGCAAACGGTTGGCTTTTTCCTCTTCTGTTTTATAAATATCTTGCAAAAAAAGATCAACAAAAAGTGGAAATCCTTTGACATTTTAAGAAACCTGTGTTATAATAAGGAATGTTGCTTCATTCAGAGAGAATATGACGAAAAATGCCGCTTCCGCAACTTGGATCATCGGAAGCCCGAAAAGAGAAAGGAGTTTTTGTTGGGGATCGGTTGGATCTCCAACGGTATCACGCCTATGATATTTGGAAAACACATCAATCGCTACTATCTGCGATATGCGCCCTCGCTCCTGCTGGGATTGCTCGCTCTGATCGTGGTCGATTACTTCCAGCTGGAGGTACCCGAGCTCTATCAGATGGTGATCAACGGAATGAACGACGGCGCGGTGCAGATCAACGGAGAATGGATCCCCTTCAACATGGATTTTCTTCTTGATCGCATCTGCCTTCCCCTCATCTTCATCATTCTTGCCATGGTGGTGGGTCGCTTTTTGTGGCGCGTCTGCTTCTTTGGCGCAGGCATCCGCGTGGAGACCGCTCTGCGCAACCGGATGTTCAACCATTGCAAGGATCTTTCCCGCCAATACTATCAGGTCAACAAGGTTGGAAACCTGATGTCGCTGTTCACCAACGATCTGGACACCGTGCAGGAATGCTTTGGCTGGGGCATCATGATGTTCTTTGATGCAGCCTTCCTTGGATTGTTGGCTGTTTGGAAGATGTATCAAATGGACTGGTTCCTCACGCTCCTTTCCATGATCCCCATGATATTTCTTATGATTTCGGCATCGATCGTAGGAAACCACATGATGAAGAAATGGGACGTGCGTCAAGCGGCGTTCTCCGACTTGTCGGATTTTTCCCAGGAAAGCTTTTCGGGCATTGCCGTGATCAAGGCGTTTGTGAAAGAGGCCAAGGAGCTGCTCGCCTTTAAAGCACTCAACAAGAAAAATGAAAAGGCCAACGTGGATTACACGCGCTCCTCTACCCTGCTCCGTATTTTTGTCACGCTCTTCGTCGAATCGGTCATCTGCGTGATCCTCGGTTACGGTGGATACCTGGTGTGGAAGGGCGACTTCAACGCCGGCCAGCTGGTGGAATTCATCGGATACTTCAACGCCGTGGTGTGGCCCGTGATGGCGGTTTCCGAGCTGATTGAGCTTTCCTCGCGCGGAAAAGCTTCGCTCAAGCGAATCAGCGAGCTTTTGGATGCCAAGCAGGACGTGGTGGACGCCCCCGACGTAAAGCCCGCCGATGCCTTGCGCGGAAAAATTGAATTCCGCAATCTGACCTTCCGCTATCCCGACGGCGAGTTTGATGCCCTCTCCAACGTCTCCTTCACGATCGAGGCCGGAGAAAACGTGGGGTTGGTTGGAAAAACGGGTTCCGGAAAAACCACGATTGTCGATCTCATTTTGCGTACATACAACGTCCCCGACGGCACGGTCTTTGTGGATGGAAACGACGTCAACCGCATTCCGATCCGCCAGATCCGCGAGGCATCCGCCTATGTGCCGCAGGATAACTTCCTGTTCAGCGATACCATCGCGAACAACATTGCCTTCGGCGTGGACGAGCTTGATCAAAAACAGGTGGAGGCCGCCGCCAAGCTTGCCGACATTCACGGCAACATCATGGACTTCACCGATCAGTATGAAACCGTGCTGGGAGAACGCGGCGTCACCGTTTCGGGCGGACAGAAGCAGCGCATCTCCATCGCGCGCGCACTCATGAAAAACGCGCCGATCCTGATCCTGGACGATTCGGTTTCGGCGGTGGATACCAAGACCGAAAAGATCATTCTGGAAAACCTGAAAACCGGGCGCGCGGGACGCACCACCATCCTCATCGCGCACCGCATCTCCACCATTGAGAAAATGGATAAGATCATCTTTATCGATGACGGCAAGGTGATTGCGGTGGGAACGCACGGGCATTTGTATGAGACCTGCGCCGACTACCGCCGCATGGTCGACCTGCAAAAGCTGGAGGAAGAAGGAGGTGAGGAGCATGCGTGAATTTTTCCCGATTCTGATCATTGGCGGCATCATCGGCGCCTTTGCGCTCTGCTTTATCATAGCCTACGCCACGATGAAAAATAAGAAAGAGGCCATTGGCTTTGACCGCAGCATGAAGGACGGTGAGCTGATCCGTCGTCTGCTCCGTTATGCCAAGCCCCATTGGCGCGCCTTCCTCTTCTCGGGGATCATTATGGTGGTCTCGATCGCCTACGATATCGTAGCTCCCCTGATCGTTGGATCGATCGAAGAGACCGTAAAGGGAGACTTTGAGCTTTCCACACTCTACGGAGCCGTGTTTTTGTACGCGAGCGTGCTGGCAATCTCTCTGGTTTGTACCTATATCCAGTCGATCGTACTGCAAAAAACCGGACAAAAGATCCTCTCCGCGATCCGCCAGGATCTCTTCTCTCACATTGAAAGCCTTTCCCACGAGCAGCTCAATCAGATCCCCGTTGGAAAGCTGGTCACCCGTGTCACCAACGATACCAACGCCATCTCCATGCTCTTTACCAACATTCTGGTCAACCTGCTCAAAAACTGCTTTGTGATCATGGGCGTGCTGGTGGCAATGCTCTGCCTGAACTATCAACTTACGTTGATGGTGCTCTGCTTTGTCCCCTTTATCGTGCTGTTCACCGTCATCTTCCGTAAATTCTCGCGCCGCGCCTACCGAAAGGTGAAGGACGGCACCACCGACATCAACACCTACCTCTCCGAAAACCTCTCGGGCATCAAGATCACCCAGATCTTTAACCGTGAGGAGCAAAAAATGCAGGCCTTCCGCGAAAAGAGCCGTCAGCTCGGCATTGCCAAGCGCAACGAGATCTTCGTGTTCGGTATCTTCCGCCCCGTGGTCTACATGCTCTATATCTCCTCGGTGCTTTGTTTGCTCTATCTCAGCGGACGCGGCTACATCCGCGACACCGAATTTCTGGGACAGGTGATCACCAGCGGAACTGCCGTTACCTTTTATATGTACATTTCCAAGTTCTTCAATCCCATTCAAAACCTGGCCGAGCAGTTCAACTGGCTGCAATCGGCATTTGCATCGGCGGAAAAGATCTTTACGGTCTTCGATATGCAACCGATCGTGGTAGACGAGCCCGATGCGATCGAATTGGAGGAGGTACGCGGCGAGATCGAGTTCCGTGACGTATGGTTCTCCTACGTTCCCGACGAATGGGTGCTCGAGGGTGTGTCCTTCCACATCAATCCCAAGGAAACGGTTGCCTTCGTCGGCTCCACCGGCTCGGGCAAATCCACCATCCTCTCGCTCATCTGCCGTAACTACGATATTCAGAAGGGACAGATCCTCATCGACGGCATCGACATCCGCAAGATCAAGATCTCGTCGTTGCGCCGCCACTTCGGGCAAATGCTGCAGGACGTTTTCCTCTTCTCGGGTACCATTCGCTCCAACATCGTGTTGCGTGAGGAGGGGCTGAGTGACGCGGAGATCATGGATGCCTGCCGTTACGTCAACGCCAACTCCTTCATCGACAAGCTGGACGGAGGACTGGACGAGGTGGTGCGTGAACGCGGAAACAACTTCTCGGCCGGTCAGCGCCAGCTGCTGTCCTTTGCGCGGACCATCATCCACAAGCCCGCCGTGATGATCCTGGATGAGGCCACCGCCAACATCGATACCGAAACCGAGCTTTTGATCCAGGACTCGCTGGAAAAGATGATGAACATCGGCACCATGCTGATCGTGGCGCACCGTCTCTCGACGATCCAACACGCCGACAACATCATTCTGCTCTCCCACGGAAGAATCGTGGAGCAAGGTACGCACCAGGAGCTGCTGCACCAAAAGGGGCGCTACTACCAGCTCTACAATTTGCAATACAGTCAGCAGGAATTGAAAAACTAAACCAAAATACCGAGAGGCTCGCGAAATCCGCGAGCCTCTCTTCTTATTTGTTGTTTATCCATTCTTTTTAACGATCGGAAGCTCGGTCATGCGGAGCTTGGCGCACCCGTAGGGATAGAGCACCATCGGTTGCGGTCCGTCCAGGGCTCGGCGACTGCGGGGAACCTTGGCACAGACGTTTTCAAAGCGCTCCAAAAGGCCCCAATCAATATGCGAAAGCTCGGCGTGAAGCACCAACGAGGGAGCATGGGAGGAAAAGGGAATTCCGTCTTCCCCGTCTCGCTCCTCCACGGTCAACGTGCGTGAGGCATAGCCGTAATTCCAATCCGAGGTGCCCTTATAATAATAGTCACAGTAGGGAGCCTTGCGCTCGACACCCTCTCTGACGTATTCCTTCATTTTTACTTCATACGAGATCGGGAGCGCAAACAGAAGAGATCCGTAACGCGCGGTGTAAAGCTGATAAGGGCGAGCCTCCAGCTTGGCCTCAAAGCCGTACCCCACCGTGATCACGGTCTCTCCCGCCTCAAAACCGCCAAACACCAGTTGATTGCGCTTGGAAACGCGCTCACCGTTGACGGTGAGCTCTTTTACAAAGGAGGGGATCCGGATGCGAAGCTTCATGCCGGTCTTCTTCTCGGCCTTGACGCGATAGGTAAAGGAATTGCGGAAGGGATACGCCGTATCGAGCGTGACCTGTACGGGAACGCCCTTCCACTCGGTGGAGACCGAAACCGGAACCGGAACGGCACAAAGCAACCCGTCGCGCGTCCTCATAAACGACGAAAGCGCGAGCTTAGGCCAGCCTTGCCCGAAATTGGAGGTGCAGCAGCCGTAGTTCGGCTCAAGTCCAAAAACGTGTGAATCCTTGTTGTTGGTGTTAAAGTGCGGATTTCCGCGCATGGGATTGCAATCGATCTGATTGCTCATCTGATCATACTGGTGTGCCCACATATCGTCGGAAATCGTGGCAGGCAGAGCGTTAAAGGCCACCGTCTCCAGGCGCTCCGCCCATTTTTTATCACCTGTGTGTGCATAAAGCCACTCAAACGAGTACATCAGCTCCACCACGCCGCAAAGCTCGGTGCCCTGAATGGGACTGAGACCCGACAGGCACTCGTCGCCCGTAAAGCAGCCCGTGGGCATACCGTTGTACTTCATGAGAAGCGAATAGTAACGCTCGGCCAGGTCGGTATAGGCCTCCCCCAAAAGGTCGCAGGACACTGCCTCGGATTTGAGCATCATGGCCATATTGACCACGTGCGTGTATAAGGTCCACTTATGCAACGGGGTTTTCCAAGACTCCATATACTCGTCGTAATTGGTGCCGGTCTCCTTCAGGCGCTTAGCCAGATCCCCGATCCAAGCCTCGTCCGAATACCATTCCTTCAGGCGGATCAGGGCAATAAAGCCCTCGAACCAGCGAAACTGCCCCCATTTGCGAACGGTGATCCCGTCGGTGATCAGGAGCTCATAAAAATTCTTCCAGATGCGATAGAGCACCTCGGGGATCCGCTCATCGCGTGTGCAATCGTAATAAACCGTGAGCACCTTGGCGATCAGATGCACCGCCCAGATATCATATTCCGCACGCGGTGTGTCACCGTTGGGGCAGATCCAGCCGTCGGCCTCTTGAAAAGCGAGAATGTGATCCACGTAGCGTTGTGCGCGTGCCTTCAGGTCCTCGTCATCGAGCAGATAGGCCAGCGGAATAAAACCGTCGAGCCAGTACGGAACACGCTCCCAGCCCTCGCGGTCACCGCCAATCCACTGGCTGTCGCGCACGTCGGGCCACACCTTATCCAAATTGCCGCAAAGGCCCTCGGCCTGGATCTCCAGCTGACGCTTTATCCAACCGCGCGGTGAGATCTCCTTGGAGGTTAAAAACTGATATACAGACGCCATTTCTCTTTTCTCCTTTTAAAGATGTGTAAAAATCGAACTCGATCCTCTTGCGCAAAAAGCACTTGACAACGCTTTTTGCCTGTTATATAATAAATATAACAGAAATTCAGCCAAAGCACAATTGCAAGAGTCGAAATCAAGATTGCAAAAATCGACATTCAAAGGAGAAGCACATGGTTTTACAGTTTACTCCCCCGCCGCAGTTTCGCATATGCGCGCTCAAGCGCTTTCAAAAGGACGAGCTACACGTCACGCGCCACCACGCCAATAGCGTTCTGATCCTGATGACCGATGGGATCCTGCGCTTTCGGGAGGACGGGAAGGACGTGGAGCTGACGGCGGGAGAATACTACATCCAGCGCGACCGCCTGTTTCAGGAGGGGGTGCGCCTAGGGGAGATGCCGGTCTATTATTACATTGAATTTGCGGGCAATTATTCCGAGCAGGACGAAGGACTTACCCTGCGCGGCCGTTTTCAGCCACGCCGCCTGCTGCCGATCCTGGAGCATTTTGAGGAGCTTTACAAAACGCGAAGGGCCAATCCGTTTTTGCTCAATTCCTATATGAACCGTATTTTCAGCGAATTATGGTCTGCCAATCCGCGCCATGACGAAACCGCGCATGTGGCGGGACTTATCCGCAACGAGCTGGAGGCGCGCTATGCCGAGCCGCTCCCCCTCTCCGAGCTTTCGCGTCGGTTCGGCTATGCCGAGGACTACGTCATCCGCATTTTCAAGCGGCAATACGGCCTAACACCGCACCGCTATCAGATAAAGCTTCGCATCGAGCACGCGCGTTGGCTTTTGGAAAACACGTCTTTGTCGGTACAGGAGGTCTCCGACGCCGTCGGCTACCGCGATTTCTCCGCTTTCTACCGCGCCTTCCGCGCGCATTGCGGCAACACACCGGGAAAGCTGTTGCGGTAAAAACACAGGGGCAACTTGTCAAACTCTTTCCATAAAAGGTCCAACGCTTCCAAAGCCTTTCGCAAAAAAGTCGTTTTTTAAGGTGAAATCCCCCACTTGGTGCGCAAAAATAGCCGTATAAAAAAGTTTCGCTCCACTTTTTACTCGTCTATTGACAGCCAAAAATCACCATGTTATAATGGAAAAAAAGACGTTTCAAACGCACAAAAAACAAGGAGGATTTGAATGAAAAAAAGAATAACCCTATTGCTTTTATCCGCGCTGCTTTTAGCCAATGCAACCGCTTGTAACCGCATTTCCGAAACGAATAATGAGAGCTCGTTTGAAGATACAAATACCGCTGAGTCGACTGTGGAAGAAACCGAAGAAGAAACAACAGAGGGCGAAACAAGCACTGAAAAAAAACCGGCACGGAATGCCGTTTGTTCTTAAGGACAGTTTTTGAGAATTAAGAATTACGAGCATTGCGAAGGCGAAGAAAAATACGAGAACATTTCGGTGTTTCTCGTATTTTTCTTTTTTTGCACATTTGCAGATTTTCCGTCTTTATAGTACACTTAAAGCACCAAAGGAAAGGATGGTGCAATATATGGAAAAGTACATTGAACAAAACGGAATTACCTATGAACTCAGAGGTGAGCAATATTATCCCCTGCTTGAACTCCCCGAACAAAAGGAGATCGGCAAATACGGAAGATTGCACCTCGAACATCTCAAAGCGTATCGCAAAGGGCGTTACACCAATCTTCTCTCGGAAGGTACACTCAATGAAAGACTCTATGAGATCAACCTTGAAGCAAACGAAATGATTGAAACCATCATTTTCCGTCTTGCTGCTGAAAGAGGTATCGACGAGGATTTGAAAGCT
>JAFVOP010000080.1 GCA_017505745.1 Clostridia bacterium | reverse complement strand
GGCACCGCTCTCAATGCATCGGCCAACGATGACGGAACCTGAGGAAGATCGCCCTGCGGTAGGAGCAGAGCATTTTCCAACCGCTTTGTCAAGTCTTTTTTTGAAATTTGTCGAAATTCGTCACTTTTTGCGAAAAAAAGAAAAAAAGACGAATTTTTACTCTCCAACGGTTTTCCACAAGACTTTTCCACAAGCTGTGGAAAAGTGTGCGAAAACCGGTGCCCTTCCTCGGCTTTTCCCTGCGAAAGAGGTCGAATTCTCTGATTTTAGCGCCTTTTTGTGGAGAAGTCTGTGGATACTGTGGAAAACTTTTTTTGCCGAGAGGCATGTGGAAAACTCGTTTTTTGTGGAAAAACCGAATCGATCGTAAGTCGATTTCTTTCGTCATTTTCCACAAATAAGCATTGGAAAGGAACGAAAACATGCGATCCGAATATGCAAACAATAAAGAGACGCTTTTTCACGGCGCGGAGGAAAGAGCCAACGTTTCGGCGGCGGTGATCCGCCGTCTGCCGCGCTATTTCCGCTATCTGCGCGAGCTGATCCGTCAGGGAAAAATGCGCATCAGCTCCAATGAGCTGGCCAAGATGATGAACGTAACCGCGTCGCAGATCCGTCAGGATCTCAATTGCTTCGGTGGCTTCGGTCAGCAGGGCTACGGCTACAACGTCAATTATCTGTATGCTCGCATTTGCGATCTGCTCGGGGTTGGCGCGGGGATCCATGCGATCATCATCGGCGCGGGAGACTTGGGACGCGCGTTGGTTCGTGCTCCCATGTTTGAAAAGCGCGGCGTGGATATTGTTTCCATGTTTGACGTGGACCCGGCCCTGATCGGGCGATCGGTGGGGGGCGTGAAGATCCGCGACATGAAGGAGCTGGAAGATTTTTGTGCCGAAATTCCCGTGGATATGGCGGTGCTGACGCTTCCAAAGGAGGTTGCGCACGAGGTTTCCGAGCGCTTGACCAAATGCGGCATCCGCGGGCTTTGGAATTTTACGGGAAAGGATCTTGCCCTGGATCCCGCGCAGGTGACCGTGGAAAACGTACACCTTGGCGACTCGCTGATGATCCTGAACTACAAGCTCTGTCAGAAGCAGACGGACAGCGAAGCCCTATAACCTGCCGTATATGAAAATTTACGAATCGGAAAGGAACGGTTCTAAAGCGATGAAATGGAATTATCAGAGTGAGGTATTGGTGCTGCCGGGTGCGGTGCTTTCGGCTTCGGCCAATGCCGTGCAGCTTCGCGTGCTGCTGTGGCTGGCCTCCGATCTCTCGCTCGGAAAAAAGCCCCGACAGCTGGCCAAGCTTGCCGACTGTACGCCTGCGGAGGCAGGTTCTGCTTTGGATTTCTGGATGGCGCAAGGAGTATTGCGCACCGAAGAAGCAACGGAGGTGGCTCCCGTACAAGCGGCAAAGGCCGTGCGGGCGGTGCGTGAGGAGCCGTCGGCCACGCCCACCAAAAAGCTGCTGCAGCGTGCGGACGAGCTGCCCAACTATACCTCTTCAGAGCTGGCCGAGCTCTTGGAAAAGCGGGCGGGCGTGCGCGCGATGGTGGACGAAGCGCAGCGGATTCTCGGAAAGATCTTTAATCCCAGCGAGATCAACGTGCTGGTTGGCATGTACGATTATATGGGACTGAGCGAGGAGGGGATTTTGCTCCTGCTCGCGCATTGCAAGAATATTGGAAAGGCCAATCTTCGCGCGATCGAAAAATACGCGTACCGGCTGGTGGACCGTGATATCACCACCCCGGCGGCGCTTGAGGAGGAATTCCGCACCGTGGAGGCCCTGCACTCGTTTGAGGGACAGGTGCGCACGTTGTTTGGAATGAAGGCGCGCGCGCTGACGGGACGCGAGGACAGGATGCTCCGCGCGTGGGTGTCCTTTGGATACGATATGGAAGTCGTACGCCGCGCGTACGAGATGACCGTGGCGGCTACCAACGAGGCATCCCTGCCGTACGCAAACGCGATTCTGGAGCGTTGGCACGCCGAGGGGCTTCAAACCGCCGCCGACGTGGATCGCGCCATCGCGGAACAGAAGGCCAAAAAGGACGGCCAGCAAGCCTCGCTTGGCAACAGCTTTGATACCGACGATTTCTTTGAGGCGGCGCTCAAGCGGAGCTTTTCCACCTCAAAGAAGGATACTTGATTGCCGGTCTTGGAAAGGAGTACGTGACGTATATGGGATATAACAAGGAGAATTTCAAGCGCATCCGCGAGGAATATACCACCAAGACCTTCCGTGCGCAGGAGGAGGCCGATCTGCGCCGCTACGAGCTCTATGCGGCGATTCCGCGCGTGCGGGAGCTGGACGAGCGGCTTTCGGCGTTTGGGCTTCGCATTCTGGATGCGGCGCTTCACAACGGAGACACCGGAACATCGGTTCAGGCTCTGCGCCGCGAAAACGAGCAGCTTTGCAAGGAACGCGCCGAGCTCCTGCGCAAAAACGGCTATCCGGCCAATTACACCGAGCCGCAATACGAGTGCAACCTTTGCAAGGATACCGGCTATGTGGGTATCCGTATGTGTGCCTGTATGCGCCGCAAGCTTACCGAAGCGGGGATGGAATCGTCGGGGCTTTCGGCTTTGATGCACAAGCAATCCTTTGAAAACTTTTCGCTGGACTATTACAAGACCAATCCCGATACTGCGCGCAGAATGGAGCAGGTGTATTCGTTTTTGCAGACCTACGCGAGGAATTTCGACACGCAAGCGAAGGACTCTGCAGCAAACAGTCTGCTCTTTATGGGCGGCACAGGATTGGGCAAGACCCATCTCTCCACGGCCATTGCGCGCATTGTGATCGAGCGCGGCTATGACGTATACTATAACAGCTCGATCGGCATGGTTTCGGATTTTGAATACCGTCGCTTTGGGTCCTCGGTGGCGCAGACCGACGGCGATCAAACCGCACGCTATACCGAGTGCGATCTGCTGATTTTGGATGATCTTGGCACCGAGGTGGTCAACCAATTTACGCTTTCGTGCCTCTATCACGTCATCAATACGCGTCTCAATCTCGGGAAGGCCACCGTAATCAGCACCAATCTGACCTCTGCAGATCTGCGCAAGATCTACGGAGACCGCTTGGCCAGCCGTTTTCTGGGAGAGTTCTTCGTGATCCCCTTCTACGGAACCGACGTTCGCAAGCAGAAGCTGCAGGTGTGAGGACCAATAGGATCCGCCGCGATGCACAGCGCATCGCGGCGGATTTTTGTGTTTGTGCAGCATGTTCGGGGGGAGGCGCATATTCACCCGCAGAGGCGCATAGAATGTAGCACAACATCTTGTGCGAAAAGGAGCGAGCAACGAACTATGGACAACTATCAAAAGGGCAGAGGCACGGCACGGATACAAGTGCCGCTCTGCGATAAACAAACGGTTACCGAGCTTTCTTCGGATTTTTCTCTCCCCGATTATCAACCCCAGATCAAGCGGTTGCTGCGCGTGCGCGCTACGGTCTCGCCGCCGGATACCTACGTGGGCTCGGGTCGGGTGGAGGCCTCGGGCACGGTGGATTACGCGATCCTCTATTCGGGCAATGACGGCGCGCTGTACTGCGCCACCGAGAGCGCGGAGTACCAAATGAGCCTGCCGGTGGAGCTGACGGCGGACGTGGATCTGAACGAGGGCTTGCTTTGTGACGTGGAGGTGCTCCCGGATCTGACCACGGGTAGGGTTGTAGCACCGCGCCGTCTTTCGGTGAAATGCCGCTTGCGATCGGGGGTACGCGTGTTTGGAACACGCCGCTTGGAGGATGCGGTCTCGGAGCCCGAAAAATACGCGGTGGAGCGTCTTTGCTCCGAAGCCGAGAGCGCGCGGCTGTTTTTTGGAACGGGGGAGACGTTGCAGCTGGGAGACGAGATCCTGCTGGAGGCGGGGGACGCGGATCTGCGGGTGATCTCTGCCGAGGGAGAGGTGTTTGTGAGCGAGGTAACGGCAGGGAGCGGTGTGATCCATGCGCGGGGAGAGGTCTGCCTCAAGCTGCTTTGCTGTCACGAGTCGTCCCCGATGCCTCCCGTGACGCTCCTTCGTCGGATCCCCTTTACACAGGCGATCCCCACCGACGGCGCGGAGGTCAATTGCGAGGCTTGCGCGGACGGCGTTTGCTCCGAGATCCGTATTACGGTAGAGGAGGGCAGGATTTTGTGCGAGGTTGGCGTGCGATTGCATGTACGTGCGCAACGGAACGAGCGGTTTTCCTTTACCAAGGATCTCTACTCTACCAATACCGCGTGTGAGAGCAAGAAGGGGAGCCTGACGCTCCCGCGTGCGCTCAGATGCGGAAACGGAAACGTCTCCGTGAACCACACGCTTTCGTTGGAGGAGGCGGGGATCCGTCCGGGCATGCAGGTGGTAGACCTTACCCTTACCCCCGGCTCTTACGCGCTGGAAGGGGAGAACGGAAAATACCGCCTTACGGGGCGTTGTCGCGCCCACGTGATCCTTGCGGACGAGGAGGATTATTCCGCGCAGGAGTTTGAGCTTCCGTTCCGCTATGAGATCGACGGAGAGGGAGACGGCGCGCTGGATTGCGATGCGAGAGTGAGCGCAATCTCCTGCCGTGCACGCGTGGACGGAGAGCGGATCGCAATCGATGGAGAGCTGGCGGTTTCTATGGCGGTGCGCGGCGAGCGGCGCGTGGAGCTGCTGACCGAGGTTGCCTTTGGAGAGCCCTTTGCGAAAAGCGGAGCGGCATACACGGTTTGCTATCCGTCGTCCGACGATACCCTTTGGAGTGTGGCCAAGCGCTATCACCGCGCGGTGCACGCCGTATCCGAGGCCAATGCCTTAGCGGGCTCCCCCGCCGCCGATTCCCCCGACTCCCTGGCGGGTGTAAAGTATTTGTTGGTATAATGTTTGTGGGAGAGCTCCGTTCATTAAAGCTTCATTAGCGTAAAAACAGATAGTTGCTTATATTAAAACTATCTTGTGGAGCATTTAGGGTCGCGGTCCCTAAATGCTAGCGGGAGCTATTGCATATAGGAAGTGCATAGCAGTCACCAATTTTATAACAAAAATTTTTTAAAGTTCTTGAAAGGGGTCTGGGGAAAACTTCTTTTAAGAAGTTTTCCCCAGAAAACATTACGTTAAGGAAGCTTATGCTCAAGAAGTACTCCCACATCTATGCTTTTTTAGAAGAGCCATTCACGGTATCTTATATAGTTGTGTATCAAAATGTAAAAAAAGCGTTGCTGGCAGAATTTCTGTTGTCAACGCTTGATTCTTGGAAGAGAGGAGGTGTCATCACACTTGACACCTCCTCAAAAATTTGCTAAAATAAAAAGAAAAAGGATCTGTTTGTGTAACCGATTGAAAAAAAGAGCGACAGATCAAGTGAAGCCCCAAAAACAGGAGACGCTTATGGAAGATAGCAAAATTGTGGATCTGTATTGGGCTCGGGACGAAGCGGCGATTCGGGAATCGGATCGGAAGTATGGAAAAATGCTGCATGCGCTGTCATATTCGCTCCTTTCCTCACGAGAGGATGCCGAGGAGTGTGTGAGCGATACCTACCTCGATGCGTGGCATGCCATTCCTCCGGCACGGCCTGTGCGCTTGGGCGCGTTTCTTTCCAAGATCACGCGCCGCATTTCGGTGGACCGTTGGCGGCGCCTGCACCGCGAAAAGCGGGGCGGCATTCACACCGTGATCGAGGAGTTGACCGACTGCATTGCCGATTCCGGCAGTCCCCCTGCCGAATATGAGAACGCGCGGTTGGCCGAAGCGCTGAACCGTTTTCTCGCTATGCAATCCAAAGAAAAACGCGCCATCTTTATCCGTCGCTATTTTTGCTCCCAGTCGATTGGGGAGATCGCGGCGACGTATTCCATGACCGAATCCAACGTAAAGGTTACGCTGCACCGCATGCGCGCGCAGCTGCGAGCCGAGCTGGAGGCACAGGAGTTATTATGAAACGAAATGAAAAACGAGATCGGGCGGAGCAGCTCTTCCGCGCGATGGGAGAGATCGACGACCGCCTGCTGGAGGAGGCTCTGTTCGATGCTCCACACAAAAAACAACCGCTTTGGAACCGCGTCCTTTTGGTAGCCGCCACGCTGTCTCTTTCCGTACTGCTGCTCTTGGGAGGCACGCTGCTTGGCATGCGACGTGGCAAGGATCGCTTGGACGAAAGCATGACACAGGATGATCGGGGAGACACCGAATCGGAGATGGAGGAGTTTGTAGAGCTGCTTCCCGCCGATCCGCCATCCTACGGGTCGGTCCAGCTTGCGCCCGATGGCAACGACGGCTCGTTCGGATTCATAAACGAAAGCACTGGCTCAAACGGCAGTGACGGAGATACGGTTACAGACCGCATTTTTTACCCAACGGACCAACTGAACATGGCAACCTTTCCGGCAACGGTAGATTCCGCATCCTATGTTGAGTTTTGCGAGCTGGTACAACGTGGGCTTTCTTTGGGGACTCTACGGCAAACGTATGCAAAAAGCCTTCGCGCGGAGGCCTTCCTCAACGCCTTTTCCTACGGGGACGTCCCCCCGGAAGCGGGGGAGACGTATGGGATCGGCGCACAGCTCGTGCCTTGTCCCTGGAATTCGGCCAACGTGCTGCTGCGCGCCACGTTTCAAACCAAGGAGGCAGAGCGCCTTCCCTCCCACCTGGTCTTTCTTGTGGACGTTTCCTCCTCCGGAAACGCCGCGGACCGATTGGCGCTTTTTCAAGCCGGCTTTTCGCAGCTGGTCCCCACCCTGACTGCCGCGGATCGCGTGTCGGTGGTAACCTATTCGGGCAGGGAAGAGGTGATTTTAAAGGGTTGCGCGGGGGATGACTCCGAGCAGCTGCTGCAGGCGGTGGCGTCCCTTTCGGTGTGTCCCGCCGGGAACGGCAAGGATGCGCTTGCCACATCCTATGCATTGGCCGAGCAATATGAGATCGAGGGCGGAAACAACCGCGTGATTCTGGTTACCGACGGAGACTTGAACTTTGGCTTCTCCTCCGCCGAGACACTGAAAAAAACAGTAGAGGATCGACGCGAGAGCGGGATCTATCTCTCCGTGTTGAGCATGGGCGGTTCCGATTCCGATGCAAAAAGCATGCAAACTCTGGCCGCGTACGGGGGCGGCGGGTATTTCGCCATCTACGGCGCGGAGGATGCCAAGCAGGTGTTTGCGGCGTCCTTGACCTCATCGCTGTACTGCATTGCGGAGGATGCGCGGCTGCGGATCCAATTGGATGAGAAGTACGTCAAGGCCTACCGTACGGTTGGGTATCAGGTTCGGGTGGCAGACGTGGAGATTTGGGACCCGACCAAAAGAAACGGCACCGACGTTCGGGCAGGGGAGCAGATCACGCTCTGCCTGGAGCTGGAGCTGACCGAGCAGGCCTTGAGCGCCACCGACGCATGGCTGACGCTATCGGCCTTGTATCGGGTGCCCGGGCATGACGTCCTTGCGGCGCAATCGCGCAAGGTTGGCCGTGCGGATTGGCAGGAGGAGCCCGACGGGGAAATGCAATTCCTCGGAGCGGTGATTTGGTATACGCGGTGCCTGACCGGCGCGGAAATCGATCCCGAGGCGCTTTTGGAGATCCTTGCTACGCTTGCTTTACTGGATCTTTCCGATTCTCCCGACCGCGCCGAATTTTACGGCTTGGTTCAAAAAACGCTGCAAAATTCGAAATAAAGCGTTTGCATTGAATCAAAAAAAATCTTTTTTTCACACACGTATAAGAAAAAAGCTGCGGAGCATACTATCTCCGTAGCTTTTTTATGTATGGATCAAACGATAAAAAGGAGATAGATATGACAGAACCCGCTGTAAAAACCAAACAGACCGCCACGCTTCTCAAGGCGGTGTATAAAAACGTGAGGATGGCGAGCGATTCGATCCTCAATCTGATGCCAAAGGTTCGGGACGAGCGTCTGAAAAATGATATGACCGTTCAACTCAGCGCCTTTGACGCTTTTGCCTCCCGCGCAGCAAAGCTTTTGGGCGAGGAAGGCGTCAAGCCCGAAGAAGAGGGCATGATGACGCGTATGTCGGCCAAAATGGGGGCTATGATGAACACCATGCGCGATTCCACCTCCACACACCTGGCAGAAATGCTGGTGGAGGGCGCTACCATGGGTGTCAACGATATGCTCAAGCAAATGCGCGAGGCGGAAAACTCCTCGGTTGGGGAAAGCGCGTTGCGCCTGGCGCGCGACGTTTGCGCGTATGAAGAAAAGATCGTTCGGGATATGCGCGAAGCATACCTGCGATAAAACAAAAAGGAGTTCACCATCATGGCACAAATCACCGAAAAAGAGCTTTCGGCCATTTCCGATCTTTTGACGGTAGAGGAAAATCTCGTGGCAAAGTACAAAAACTACGCGTGCAGCACCTCCGACCCCGTATTGAAAAACCAGTACGAGCAGATCGCGCAACGGCATCAGCGTCACTTTGACGAGCTGTATGCCAATTTGAAGTAAGGAGGGGAAATCGCATGAAAAATCAATCCTGTACCCCGATGACCGAGCAGGAGCAGATGACCGATCTGCTGTCCTCGGAAAAATTCCTCACCGGCGTTTACAACACCTATTGCTGTGAGGCTTCTACGGGAGCCGTGCGACAGGCGCTCTGCTCGATCCTGCAGGACGAGCACCGCATCCAGGAAGAGGTATTCAGCGAAATGAACGCCAGAGGCTGGTACGTCCCCGAGACGGCAAAAGAGGAAAAGCTCCACACCGTCAAGCAAAAATTCGCAAAAACCGTCAGCGTGTAAGATAAAAAACAGTCGGAGAACAGCGTGAAAAATTAGCGGAGAAATTACGAATCAGTTTGTTCATATGCCGAAAATTTGCTCTGCAGTAAACAAATAAGTAACCCCGGCAGATTTTGAACGGTCTGTCGGGGTTCTGATTTATCGAGACATAAATTCTTCTTTTTTGCTAAGAATTTTTTCTCTTTCTTTTTTATCCAACGTATTAAATTTTAGAAGCGTTCCCTTTACTTTTCTATCAGAAGTTAGTTTTTTTATTCTTCCTATTTGAATCGGATAGGTAAACAACAGATGTAATCCGAAATCTATAAGTATGAGCTTTTTTGCAGAAGAAATAACCTCTTTTCTATTCAGTGCAAAAGCGTCAGAACATTTACAGAGATCACCGTTGCAAGATGCTTCGAAAAACATATATGCCATCGGAACAAGTTCGAATAAATCAAATTTATCAAAGGTTCCAAAAATATATTCTTGACCGCATATACAAATAATATCATTCTCTTTTGTATCCGATACCATATACGTGCAACCTACACGTAGGAGCATTTTATCCAATGTTGAACACAATGCATTTCCAACCTTTTTAGCAAGCCGATCTTTCCAATTTTGTACTTCCATATCTGAAAAAGCGGATTTATAGTCAGGCATTTTAGGAATAACCGTCAATTCAAAGTTACTGTTTTCGACCTCTATTTCCAAAAAATCAGATTGTTTGTCTTCAAAATTTGTAACGTATTTTTTGATTCCGGACGTATCTTTGATTATCGCTTCACAATTATAAAGACTATTCGAAAAAAACAATGATAATTTCATTTTGGTTCCTTTCTGTTTTTATCGCCAGTTTCGCCTTTGTATTACAAATGCTTCGGGCAAAGCCACACCCCTAAGGTTGCACGTATCCAAAGGCTCCCTCCGGGAGGGAGCTGTCACCGAAGGTGACTGAGGGAGAGTGCGTTACAATGAAGTTAGCGCAAAACTAAAGTCACGCAGGCTCCTTCCACCGCTAACGCGGTCCCCCTTCCTCCCGGAGGAAGGCTTTTACGACAGCATCGATATACTCGCAGACACCCCGAAAGTTTGTGTTGATCTGTCGGTTTGTAAACCGTATGACTTTCAGATCATAACCTTCAAGTATTTCAGTACGAAATTCATCCTTTTGTCTGCCTTCTTCGGTATAATGCTGTGCCCCATCAATTTCTATGATCAGTTTGGCTTTGTGACAGTAAAAATCCGCAATAAAATTGTCTATGGCTTTTTGTCTTTGAAATCTGATTTCATATTTTGATAGAAAATCGTACCACAAATGATTTTCCTGTGGCGTTGCATTTTTACGAAGATTTTTTGCAAGAGTAATATTCTTTTCGTTGTAATCAAGCGACATACTTACTCCTCCAAAGTTTTATCATTTCCATCATATCACAAATCGGCAGAGAAGACAAGTTCTCTGCCGAAGTTTTCGTGCTACTAATTCTCCGCTAAGAATGCAGAGAGAAATCCGACTGTTTTTTATCTTCCTTTTTTCACGTGCTCCAACAAAACTTCGCGATCGTTGGGGAGCGCTCCGTCGAGCACGGCGTCCAATAGCTCGGAAAGGATCGCGCCGATCTCTTTTCCCGCGGGGATCCCGAGGGCAAGCAGGTCGTCTCCCTTGACCGCCAGTGTTTTGAGCGAGAGGCAAGCGCCCTGTTCGCGGATGCTTTGCATGACGGCGGGCAGGTCAAACAGCGCGGACGGCGGCTCGGCGTGCGCGGGCGCATGCGCCAACCGGTCGCACCGCTGGACCTCCAACAAGCGGAGAATATCTTCATCGGTGAATTTCTGCATCAGGCGCTTGACAGCCTTAGGCTCGGCAGGGGTGATGCGGTCATGATATTCCACCAATCGCGTCACGCGCGCAGAGGTACCGTTGTCAAAGCGCAGACGGCGCAAAAGCGATGCCGTCAGCTCGGTCCCGATCGGGCCGTGCCCCTTGAAATGGCCGCCGTCTTCGTCCTCCGTGTAGCACAGGGGCTTGCCCACGTCATGAAGCAAAATCGACAGACGGGTGAGCAGATCGTTGGTGTTGCATTGCTCCAGGGCGTGCAGGGTGTGCTCCCAAACGTCGTAGCAATGGTATTTGGAATTCTGCGCAAAGCCCACGCAAGCCGAAAGCTCGGGGAGAAACACGCCAATTACGTCGGCATATTCGCGCAGGATACGCACCGCTCCCACGCCGCAAAGCAACTTGCAAAACTCCTCGCGGATCCGTTCGGCGGCAATGTTGGAAAGGAGCGACCGACAGGCGTGGATCGCTCTTGCGGTCTCCTCCTCGATCGAAAAATCCAGCACCGAAGCAAAGCGGATCGCGCGCAGAATGCGCAGACCGTCCTCGTGAAAACGCGTGGTAGCGTCTCCCACACAAACGATGCGACGGCGAGTCAGATCCGCGCGGCCGTCAAACAGGTCCACGAGTCCCCGCACGGGATGATAGGCCATGGCGTTGACGGTGAAATCGCGGCGGCAGAGATCGTCCTCGATCCGATGGGAAAAGGTGACCTGTTTGGGGTGTCGGTTGTCCAGATATTCGCCGTCATTGCGGTACGTGGTGATTTCTAATGGCGTTCCGTTCACCAAAACGGTGAGCGTTCCGTGCTCGATTCCGGTCTCCACCGTACGGAAATCGGAAAAGCAGGCAGCCGTTTGGGAGGGACGGGCCGACGTGGTGATGTCCCAATCGTTGGGTTGCTTTCCAAGCAGACTGTCGCGCACGCAGCCACCCACGGCGTAGGCCTCAAAGCCGTGTTGCTCCAGGCGCGCGATCGCGGTCTGTACTTCTGCGGGAAGCAAAATCGCAAAATCCTTCATCGGAGCCCCTCCTTTCCTCAATGTCATTCAGTGAACAAAAACGAAGCCTCCCACTTTGGGGGAGGTGGCACGCGACAGCGTGACGGAGAGGGCTTTGGAAATAAAATTCCCTCTCAGTCGCCCTACGGCGCCAGCTCTCCCGGTGGGAGAGCCTTTCATGATTCCTTAACTGAATGACATTGCTCCTTTTCTTCGTTTTTTTCGTATTTTTTGCGCTTTTTTACGCTTTTTTGCGTTTTTTTACGCTTTTTTGCCCTTAAATTCCGCGAAACAGGTGCTTTTCATAGCGGCGCAGGGCAAAAAACAGCACCGTACCGCAAACATACGCCGAAAGAATTTCTCCGATTCCCACCGTTAAAAACAGGAATCCGAGCCCCTCTTCCGCGCCGTAGGCATAGGCCAGGATCGGCGGAACGATGAGGGTATTGGCAAGCACCGTGGGGAGTGGCGCCAGGATGGGATGCCGTCGGCAGAGCCGTGCGCCCACCGCGCCGAGCAGGGTGGCGAGAGAGCCGAACAGGATGTCCTGCCACAGGCACCCCGTAAGGAAATTTGCGAGCAGACAACCGATCGCGAGCCCGGGAATGGCGGCCGGGGTAAATACCGGCAGGATGCAAAGGGCTTCCGAGATCCGAAGCTGGATGACACCGCCGGAAAGACCGAAGGCGCCCACAAAGACCGTGAGCACGGTGTAAAGCGCGGCGATCAGCCCCGCCTGGCAGACCAGCAGAGTTCCGCGGCGGCGGATTTGTTTGGGATAAGGCATGGTGATTTCTCCTTAGTTTTGTTTTTCGTGAGGATGGTTTCGAACTCACGTTTTGCGCGGCCGTTTCGGGTGCGCGCGGCTATTATTATACCACGTTCTTCGTTTTCTGTCAAGGTTTTTCACAAAGGGGACCGCTCACAACGTCTTGACAAATTCCTGCTGATGCGATATAATAAACACATGTTGACCCTGAGCTGACAAAAAACATCTACACGGAGAAAGCCATGAATGCACTGTATCCTCTGCGCTTGCGCGGCGTGACGAAAAGCCCGATCTGGGGAGGCACCCGTCTTTTGACAAAATGGAATAAGAAATCCGATGGCAAGGCCGTTGGGGAGAGCTGGGAGCTCTGTGTGAGAAAAGAGGACATGTGCCGCGTGGACAACGGCGCGTTTTGCGGAACGGCGCTGGGTGAGCTGATCGATCGGTACGGACGCGCGCTGACGGGAAGTGACGTTACGTCTCAAAATTTCCCGCTTCTGATCAAGCTGCTTGACGCCGCGGACACGCTCTCCGTACAGGTGCATCCCGATGACGCCTACGCCTCGCGTGTGGAAAACGACCGCGGAAAAACCGAAATGTGGTACATTATTGAAGCCGACGAGGGCGCGGAGCTGATCTGTGGACTCAAGGAGGGAATGACCGCGGTGGATCTGGCGCAGGCGGTGGCAGACGGTTGCGTGGAGTCGGTACTCCGTCATCAGCCCGTCCGCCCGGGCGAGGTCTATTTTATTCCCGCCGGCTACGCGCATGCAATCGGGAAGGGGATCCTGCTGGCTGAGATCCAGCAAAACTGCGATCTGACCTATCGGGTCTACGATTTCAACCGCCGCCAGCCCGACGGCAGTTTGCGTGAGCTGCACGTGGAAAAGGCTTTGGAGGTCATTCGCCCCTTTTCCAAGGAAGAGATCGACGCCATCCGCTATTCGCGCGCGGACGGAAACGCCCCGTCGCCCAACGTGCTTGCCGATTGCGACTATTTTCGCGTGGAAAAGCTGACGGCGCAAAAGGAGGAAGGGCTGATTCCCCATCAGGGGCGGATGCGCCATCTGCTTTGCATCCGGGGAAGCGGCGCTATCTATTGCAACGGAGAGGAATACGAGATAAAAAAGGGGGACAGCTGGCTGCTGCCCGCATGCCTTGGGGAGGTGCTTCTGACGGGGGATGCCGAGCTTCTTTTGACCCTGGCGAATCCGATTTGACGTCCGAACGAAAAAAACAACCGAGAGGGAAGAGCCACTCCCTCTCGGTTGTTTTTTGCTTTGGCTCTGTCACACCAAACGGTTGATTTTGGGCGATTTTTTTCGACACGCTTGCGTGTCATTCTGAGCGGAGTCCCGCCAAGATCCCACTTCGGCTACGCCTCGTGCTTTTGGGGCGTTGCCCCAAAAGTTCGACAAGCTCAGGATGACACCTTCGGTGTCGGGCGGGACGCAGTCGAAATCC
>JAFVOP010000079.1 GCA_017505745.1 Clostridia bacterium | reverse complement strand
CGGAGGCGGCGGAGGCGGCGGAGGCCACGCCGGCGGACGCTGACTTCCACGCGTGAGATCCTATGAGAAAGCAAATGGGGATGCAGCCGTTGCGTACAGCTGCATCCCCATTGCTGTAGGGGCTCCGCTCAATATTCGGAGGGGCTTTTTCCGGTTCGTTTTTTGAAAAATTCCGAAAAATAATGCAAGGACGAAAAGCCGCAAAGCGCCGCGATCTCCTGGATTTGGTGCGTTTTTTGCGCAATCAGCTCCTTTGCCAGCTCCAGCCGCCGGTCCAGCAGATCGTCAATTGGACTGATTCCGAAAAAAGACTTGTACAGAGCGCAAAAATGGCTGGTGGAGTAGCCGGAATGCTTGGCCATCCGTTCCAGTGTCCAAGGCTCGCCGCAACGCGCGTGAAAGGTGGAGCGCAGAGTTACAAAGGTGCGGTACAGTGTATTCTCCTGATTGATCTGGGAGTGCTCGGAACGCTTCAGGACCGTGAGAAGCTGAAAGATCGCGTTGGAGATCAGGCGAGGGCTGAGAGGATCGTGCAGGTGCTGTTCCCGCCGAATATCGGCAAAGCAAGCCGTAAAACGCTCGCTTTCCTCCAAAGAAACGGCAACGTCATAGGGGAGGGAATCCATAAATGCAAGCTCCTCTTCGTCGAAAAAGAAACGCAACCAATCGTTCACGAAGGCCGTGTGCGCGGAGAGCGGGCCGTGAGAAATAGAGGTGCCGGGGCGGTGCAAAATGCAATCCCCGGCTTTTCCTATGCGTCGCACGCCGTTCACCTCATAAAAGAAATCGGTGTGAAAGCGCACTAAACAGTAGGTTTCCATGCTGGGGTTTTCGTAAATATATCCGCGGCGGTGTCCGGTTCCCGCGCGCCCCATGTATAGCTTGAACATCAGCAGATACTCCTCTTGAAATCATAAGATATTGTAACATCTTCTTGAATATAATAACATTTTCGAATGACAAAGTCAAGGGCTTTGGTGTATAATAAGGACAAGATTTTGGAAAATCCAAAAAGGAGGACTGTTTTATGACACACGAAAATAAGTTTGGTATGTTTATTCACTGGGGCACCTATGCGCTGACGGGTGTACAGGAGCAGGTTTATGCGCGTATGGATTGGAGCCGCGAGAAATACGAGGCGCTGATGCACGCGTTCAATCCCGTGAAATACGATCCCGAGAAATGGGTGCTTCTGGCCAAGGAAGCGGGTATGGAATACATCTGTTTTACCACCAAGCACCACGACGGCTTTTGCATGTGGGATACAAAGTACACCGATTACAATATTATGCATACGCCTTACGGAAAGGACGTGCTCAAAATGCTGGCCGATGCCTGCCGGAAGCACGGCATGAAGCTCTCCCTTTACTATTCCAATCCCGACTGGCACCATCCCTACGGCTATAACCCCGCCTCCACACACCAATGGAAGGCAGTGATGAGCAACGATATCGATAACGGGATCTACCGTGAGTATGTAAAGGACCAGATCACGGAGCTACTCACCAACTACGGGGAGATCTACACCTTTTACTGGGATATTCCCCCCAAGGTGTACGATCCCTCGCTCAACGAGCTGGTACGCAAGCTGCAGCCCGGGATCTTTATCAATGACCGCGGCTATGACAAGGGCGACTTCTCCACTCCCGAGCGGGAATACCGCACCACGGAAGGCACGCGCTTTACCCGCATGACCGAGGCCTGCAACTCGGTGGGAGAACAGAGCTGGGGCTATCGCTCGAACGAAGACTTTTTCTCCAAACGGTATCTTACCACCTCGATCGACCGTATGATGGCAATGGGGGGTAGTTATCTGCTCAACGTGGGTCCTGACGCCAACGGGGAGATCCCCGAGGAATATGCCTCGCGCATCCGTCGGGTGGGAGACTGGTATCGCCGCATGGAAGGATGTCTTGTCTGCCATGAAAGTGATCCGTTTGATTACAAGGTGCGCAAGGGCAACCCGATCGTCAATATCAAAGATGGCAAGTCCTACTTCCATTTCTACGAAGGAACCGTTTCCTCGTCGGTGGCACTTCGCTATTTCCCCAAGCTTCCCAAACGCGTGCGTCTTTTGAACACGGGAAAGGATCTGAATGCTGCGATCGAAGCTCTCCCCGAATACTTTCAGGCGGGGATTGCGCAAACCCATTTGCATATTACCGGTATCCCGATCGATGATCTCTCGGACGAGCCTATCGTGATTGAAATCGAGTGGTAAACAAAAAAATTGATTGATTTTTTCGTCCGCGTATGCTATAATAGCAATTGAATAACACCGGGAAGGAGACGAGAAGTATGGTAAAGCACATGATCGTATGGAAATTTCATGAGGATCTGGAGAACAAAGAACAGACGGCACAGGAAATAAAAGAGGCATTGGAAGGGTTGGTGGGAAGAATCGACGGATTGTTGGAGATGCATATTCACACCGAGCGGTTGCCCGTATCCTCAGGAGACCTGATGATGGATTCGAGCTTTGCCGATGCCGCGGCCTTGGCCGCCTACCAAAAGAACCCCCTGCACCAAGCAATTGCCAACGGGCTGGTTCGTCCTGCCATGGCACAAAGACTGTCCTTCGATTACGAGGTGTAACAACAAAAGAGACCCTTCTGCAACGCGCAGAAGGGTCTCTTTTGTTATCATCGCCCGGATCCGTTTAATTTTTCCACGATCTCGCGGCGAACAAGCTCTTTTTGCTCTGCCGTAAGCGGCGCGAACGGAGGACGGCAATCACCCAGGGCGAAACCAAGCTGGTTGAGAACTTCTTTTTCGCCCTGCATCACGCCTACCTTGCAAAGCACCGTAATGATGCGGTTGGCCTCCTGTTGGATCTCCCGTGCCTCGGCCATGCGGTTTGCGAAAACCAATTCCGCAATCTTTACAAACTTTTCCGCCATGAAGTTATAGGTGCTTCCGATGCCGCCGTCGGCTCCCATCGAAAGTCCCGCCAAAAACATCTCGTCATAGCCGTTGTAGACGACCTTATCGGGAAAGGCCGTTTTGCATTGCTCCATCATAAAGAAATCGTTGGAGGTATATTTGATGCCAAGAAAGCGATCGTCACGCAGGAAGGTGCTCATTTCGCTCACGCCCATATTTACGCCCGAGAATGCGGGGATGTGGTACACCAGCATGGGGAGCTCGGAAGCATCCGCTAGGCGGAAATAGTAATCGTGGATCTCGGCAAAGCTGAATTTGTAGTAATAAGGCGCCACCGAGGAAACGGCATCGTAGCCAATATCGCGCGCGTGCTTGCCCAATGCAAAGGCCTCCGCCTCGTTGACCGATCCGATGTGCGCGATCAGAGTGGCGTCGGGAGCGGCATTTTTGATCACCGTCAGGATCTGCTTGCGCTCGTCGGTAGAGAGCAAAAAGGCCTCGGCGGTGCTTCCGCTGACGTAAAAGCCCTTTACGCCCTTTGCAAGGTTGTACTTCACTAATTTTTCCAGCTCGGCCTCGTGGATGCGGTTATTTGCGTCAAAGGGGGTGAGCAAGGCGGGAAAGATTCCCGAAAATTTGGGATCGATCATGATTTCCTCCTTGTAAGAAACAGGTCTGTTGTATTCTCCGGAATGGGGCGCTTTACGTCCGAGGGATAAAAGCTGTATCCGCGGATCTGCGCCTTATCGGCATCGTCCTTGATATAGGTAACTACATAGATCTCGCCATCCGCAAACTGGGTCCAACCCGTGTATCCGAGATCGGCCGCGGGGCTGGGATCGTAGTCCAGAGGCATGATGCGGATCCATTGCTCCTCGCGCTTGGTTTTGAACAGCATTTCCTCGCCAAAAAACGCGGCAAAGACGTTATTGGCGGTTCGGGGGATATAGCGGTAGGTCACCATCACGCGTCCGTCTGCCAAAAATCCTGCAACGGGGCGGTGACCGCAATCCATCGACGTGGGGTAGATCGGAGACCAGGTCTCACCGCCGTCGTGCGAAATGACCTTTAAAATATCATAGCCCAGGTAGGAGTTTTCACGCAGAAACGCCACCAGCGTGCCGTCCTCACACTCGAGAATCGAAACCTCGCAAAGATTGAGGTTGGGATCTGCCGCCACGGTCACGCGATCCGACCAGGTTTTTCCCATATCGTCGCTGTACCACAGATATTGCTCCAGCTTGCCCGTTTCATGATTTTTGAAATGCGCTGCGATGAGCATGCGTCCGCTTTTGAGGACGCGGAGCTTGTCCGGCACAATCCCGCAGAAGGGGTAGACGATATGCTCGGTCCATGCTACGCCCTCGCCATCTCCAAACCACACGTGGATCTCGGCTTTTCGGTTTTCGTCGCCGAACACCTTGTCGCAGATCACCGCCAATCTGCCGTCGGGCATGCGTGAAATGCGCGCGTTATTAAAGTACTCTTCCTTGGAGCCAAGCTCGGTAAAGGGCTTCTTTTCGGACCAGGTTCTGCCGCGATCAAGGCTCTCGCAGGTTACGATCCGTGAGTTTGCGCGGTCGAGATGATGCTCGCACTCGGTAAAGATACAGATCAGCTTGCCCCCCTCGGTTTGCACCAGGTCGGGCCATGCCTCGTATACGCTATCGTCCCTACTGACACAGTATTTTTGAATCGACATCGGAGCTCTCCTTTTATCGGTGTTTTTGCGCCTTCATTATACTATAAAAAAAGAGGCTTGAAAAGACAAATATTGCTTATTTTTTTACTTGTGTTGCTTTTTGCAAGAAAAAATGATAAAATAGAAACAGGAAAGGATGTGAGGGTATGAAAGAGGGGGCAATTGTTCACCAGCGTGGACGCGACGCCATGTTTCGGGTTTGGCACGCCTCGGATTCGGCGCTGATCATTTATATGCATTCGGACGGTGGCAGTATCGTTTGTGCGGAGAAGGCCTATCCCATTCAAAAAGGGACACTCTGCTTTATTGGGGCGGGGAAATATCACTACACGATGCCCGATGACAGTGAGACCTACGATCGAAGCAAGCTGTTCGTGGATCCCACGCATTTGCAAGCCATTTTAGGTGCATTCCCGAAAAAAGCCCTTTCCACCCT
Organism: Clostridia bacterium; assembly: GCA_017505745.1. Taxonomy (GTDB): domain Bacteria; phylum Bacillota; class Clostridia; order Oscillospirales; family CAG-272; genus UMGS1865. The sequence goes on along the minus strand of JAFVOP010000079.1, from coordinate 23,250 downwards.
GTTTACTGACGAGGCTTTTGTTTACGCGCGCATCGACGGGTCGATCCAAGGCAACGTGGAAACTGTATTTCAAGAGGCAGCGCAGAGTGAAGAGACCGATAGGGATCTCATTCTTTTTTCTTCTACAGTCAAACTGCTGGGTTATCTGGAGCGCTATTCGTTGGAGCGCGTTCCGCCCGCAACGGGATGGATGAGCTCGGCCATCGAATACATCAACGGCAATCTGTTGCATGAATTGAGCATTGATGAGATCTGTGCCGCGATCCACGTCAGCAAATATTACTTTTGCCATCGCTTCAAGGAAGAGATCGGTATGACCGTGATGGAATACGTGTTGAAAACGCGCCTGGTGATGGCAAAGGAACTGTTGCGCAAAGAAAAAACCTCGGTTACCGAGGTGGCGGCGCGATGCGGGTTTTCCGGTCTCTCCTATTTCAGCCGCGTATTCAAGGAAGAAACCGGCTTGACACCGCTCGCGTATCGAAAGCAAGCGTGAAGGTTCATTGGAGAGGACTTTTCGAAAGAAGTCCCCTCCAATATAGAGTTTTTTTACAAAACGGCAAGAACGGAATTCGTTTGAAATGCTGCAGGAACGGTTACTCCACCTCGTAGGCTTGTTCTATGAGGACACCGCAGGCGTATTCGAGCGCGTTGCGATGGGCTTCTAAGGCAAGCGCCAGTGGGAGCAGCGATTTCCCCGCATCGGTGGAGCAGACATTGGTAAGCAGAAGCGCGTGCGCACCTCGCCCTTTGTTGGCGGCGAGATGAAGCGAGTAGGTTTGGATCGGCGTGGCAGCTTCGGAGAGGGAGAGCAGTTGGCGTGGATAGGAGGCAAGCTGTGCCGAGGCGGAAGCGATCTCGCAAAGCGGTTGCAAAGCGGGTGGCTTGGCAGGAAGAAGGACCGCTGCCGCAAAAGCGCGTGTAACACATTGGCTCAGAGCATGCGCGGAACAAAGAACGCCTGCTTGCATGCGCTTCTTCATGGCGAGGCGTTCTCCCTCGGAAAGCTCAAAAAGAGCGTGGCGGTTGAGGTCAGATATCTCGGAAATACAGCTTTGGCATCCATGGCAGATCGCATCGCAGAGCAGATCGGCGGCGTGCTGACAGTCATCGGCAAGCGTGAGGAGCAGGGTGGATTCATTCATAATTCAGTCTCCGTTTCTTTCGTAGTCTTTGGTATGGTTTATTGTATGACGGTGGACAGGCATTTAGAACCCGTCAGGCATTTGAAAAGAGGGCTTGGAGACGGCGCGCCACCTCGGGCGAGGGAGGGCAAAGCGGTAGCCGATATTCGGCGGTGCAAAGCCCTTTGAGAGAGGATACGTATTTCACGGGGATCGGATTAACCTCCCAGAACAGCGCTTGGATCTGCGGAAGTAGCTCACGCAACCGGCGATTGGCCGGCACAAAGTCTCCCGAAAGACACAGGCTGCAAAGCTCGCTCATTTCGCGTGGGTAGAGATTGGAGCATACCGAGATCACACCCAAGGCTCCCAGCTTCATGGCGGCCACCGTTTGGTGATCGTTGCCTATGTACACATCGAGCTGGTCTCCGCAGGTATCGCAAAGTACTTCCAAAAGCTCCAGGTCTCCCGAGGCTTCCTTCACTCCCACGATATTTTCGTGCGCGGCAAGCGCGCGATAGACCGCAAGAGAGATCTTGACTCCGGTACGCGAGGGGACGCTATATAGGATCACGGGACGTTGGGCGGCGTCGGCCAGGGCGGCGTAATGCGAGATCAAGCCAAGGTCGGTGGCCTTGTTATAGTAAGGGGTAACGGCAAGGAGCGCGTCGGCTCCCGCCTCGCAAACGGCCTCTGCAAGCTCGATCGCGTGCGCGGTGGAATTGGAGCCGCATCCTGCGAGAAGAGGCACGCGTCCTCCGATGCGCTCCTTGGCAAAGGCGGTGAGGGCTTCATGCTCGTGCAAGGATAGTGTGGAGCTCTCTCCGGTGGTGCCCGCCACCAGCAGAGCGTGCACACCGCAATCGATCTGTCGATCGATCAGCTCTCCCAGGGCGAGGTAGTCGATCTCCCCGTGAAGAAAGGGGGTGATGAGAGCGGTTGCCGCTCCCGAAAACACGGTGGGCTTGTAAAGACTCATCAGGGACACACTCCTTTTTCTGTTGGATGATAAAATGTTGTGTTTGTTTACAAAAAACGGTTGCAATCGGGGGAATTATGCGATATAATATAAAGAAAATGTCTGCCGAATCGCAAAACACGCGGCGGACGGGAATGCAGGCTTCCTCGGGTATTGTCTGTTTTAGTATATGCCGTGGGAAGCTTTTTTGGGAAGGACCGAAGCTGCTATGAGTGAGACCATTGTCAACGTAAAACCGCACACCGATCTGCGCACCGCGGATTTTTATTACGAGCTGCCTGAGGAGCGCATTGCCCAGCACCCCGCTGAGCAGCGCGACCATTCGCGCTTGATGGTGTTGAATCGGGCTGAGGGAAGTCTTTCGCACCGCCATTTTTACGATATCATCGACTATCTTCACGAGGGGGATGTGTTGGTGGTAAACGATTCCAAGGTGATCCCCGCTCGTCTCTACGGGCATGTTGAGGGGCGTGAGGAGGCAAAGATCGAGCTTTTGCTGCTTCGGCAACGCGAGCTGGACACCTGGGAGACCTTGGTCAAGCCCGGCAAGCGCGCCCGTGTGGGCATGCGCCTGGTGTTTGGTAACGGGATACTTTGCGGAGAGGTCCTCGATTTGGTGGAGGAGGGCAACCGCATCATCAAATTTGACTATGACAGAGATCGCTACGCCAATATTTACGAGGTGCTCAGCCGTATCGGTATGATGCCTCTACCGCCGTATATCACCGAGCAGCTCCGCGAAAACGATCGTTACCAAACGGTTTATGCGCGCGAGGAGGGCTCTGCGGCGGCCCCCACCGCGGGATTGCATTTTACCCCCGAGCTGATCGAAAGGATCAAGGAAAAGGGCGTTGCTATCGCACCCGTGATGCTGCACGTGGGGCTTGGCACCTTTCGTCCCGTCAAGGCCGACCGCATCGACGAGCATGTGATGCACAGTGAATTTTTCTCGGTGCCCGAGGAGAGCGCGCGTATCATCAACGAGCGCAAAGCCGCAGGCGGACGTCTGATCTGCGTGGGCACCACCTCCTGTCGCACCATCGAATCGGTGGCGCGTGAGGACGGAACGGTTCCCGCCATGAGCGGTGACACCGGCATCTTCATTTACCCCGGTTACCGTTTCAAAGCGGTGGACGCCCTGATCACCAATTTTCATCTGCCCGAAAGCACCTTGCTCATGCTGGTTTCGGCCTTTTACAACCGTGACAAGGTGATGGAGGCATACAAGGTGGCTGTTGACGAAAAATATCGCTTCTTCAGCTTTGGCGACGCGATGTTGATAGAATAAAAGAAATTTTTGCATGAAATAACAAAAACAAAGGTGATACTTATTCAAAGTTACCAATTGGCAATTGCAATAGCCGATTGGTAACTTTTCTTACACCGTAAATTGTTCGTCAAAAATGCACAAAAATGACTTTTTGTGTCTTTCTTGTTGCTTTTATCAGCATCGGGGGGCGATGTTGATGATGTATAAGAAAATAATTTTCAAAAAAGTATTGACAAAATCACGGTATCGTGATATAATATGATTGAAGATAAAATCAAAAGGAGAATAACAATGCCTGTATTATCGAGATTTTACGGAATTATTATCAGAATGTATTTTTTACAGAGCGAGCACAATCCGCCGCATATCCACGCAATTTATAACGAAGATGTTGCAGCAATAGATTTTATGACGGGCGAAGTTCTCGAAGGGCATCTACCAAATAAAGCAATGAATATGGTGCAGGAATGGATTTCTTTGCATAGGGAAACTTTGATGGAAATATGGAAAACACAGGAGTTTAAGAAGATTCCGCCGCTTGAATAAGGAGGTAGCATAATGTTCCACAAGATTAAAAATGTTTCTGCCCTTCCCGAATACAAATTGAGCGTTCAATTTTCGGAGGGTGTAACCAAGATTTATGATGTAAAGCCTTTATTTGAAAAAATACCTTTGTTTGCTGAATTAAAGGATAATCTGGCGGATTTTGCTTGCGTTTCTGTGGATGTCGGTGGCTACGGTATCGTTTGGAATGATGATCTTGACCTCTCTTGCGACGAGCTTTGGGAAAATGCTGTGCAAGTTGATACGCCCTTTGACGGACTGATGGCGTTCAGCGATGCAACCGAACTTTGGGGACTCAACGAAAGCACGCTTCGAAAGGCAATCACATATGGCAAATTGGTCAACGGTGTTGACGTTTGCAAATTCGGGAAACAATGGGTCGTGTCTGTTGATGCAATGAAAAGGGAATACGGAAACGGTCATGAAAGAGTATGATTACCGACTGATTTGTTCAATATTACCAATCGGTAAGTTCTTATATGGCATTAACATCGTAGATGCCATGCTGATCGTATAAATTCCGCAATACTGCGTTGTCGGGCGACTTACTCAAATCGCCGTAGGTAACTACGGCTTCATCTCGCTCGCGCCCTTACGCCTTGTCTTGCGAAATTTCTACTGACCAGCATCCACACCACGCGTCCCGTAAGCATCGCGGATTGCCCTCGGCATGATAGAAAGGAGTCCACTATGGCACAATCGAATAAACCTCGGCTGCTTGCCATCGTGGGTCCCACGGCAAGCGGCAAAAGCGCGTTGGCGTTGGCGGCGGCAAAGGCGCTGGGGGGTGAGATCATCTCCTGCGATTCGATGCAGGTCTACCGTCGGATGAATATCGGAACGGCAAAGCCGACCGCCGAGGAGATGGGCGGTGTGAAACACCATCTGATCGACGTGGTTGCACCTGACGTGCCTTTTTCGGTGGCGGAATACGTTCCCATGGCGCAAGCGGCTGCGGAAGAAATTTTTTCGCGTGGGCGTATGCCCATTCTGTGCGGCGGTACGGGATTATATCTTGACGCTTTTTTGCGCGGCGGCATGGAGGATACCGCATCGGATCCCGCTCTTCGCCAGCGTCTGTTTGCCTATGCCGAGGCACACGGGGCGCGCGCTCTGCACGAGCGGCTGGCGGCGGTGGATCCCGAAAGCGCGGCTGCCACGCACGAAAACAACGTCAAGCGCGTGGTGCGCGCGCTGGAGATCTTTGAAAGTACAGGCGTGACGAAAACCGAGCTGGACCGCCGTTCGCGGCAGATTGAAGCGCCTTATGAGGTCACGGTGATCGGCTTGCGCTATGCCGCACGCGAGCTGCTTTATGCGCGCATCGAGAAACGCGTGGACCAAATGCTTGCGGACGGATTGCTTTCCGAAACGAAGGCACTGTTGGAAGAGGGCGTGTTTGAAGCAAACACCACTGCCGCGCAGGCAATCGGATACAAAGAGCTTCTCGGATACCTGCGAGGAGAGCAGAGCCTCGCCGAGGCTACGGAGGCGCTCAAAACCGCCACGCGCCGCTATGCCAAGCGGCAAATGACCTGGTTTGGAGCCAAGGATTACATCCAATGGATCGACATGGAGCGGGAGGGAATTCTGCGCCCGACCGAGGAGATCTTGACCGAGCTTTTGCAATTTGCTTCGGAGAAGCAGACTTGATGTTTGAACCCGTTTGATTCATGGAACTGCGAAAGGAGGTACCGTGATGACGCGAAAAGCGTTTTTTCAAAAATATTTTCTGCGCTTTGCGGCGTCTCTGGCGTTGGTTGCGCTGATCGTCTACACTCTTTACCACGCGTTCTGGAATTCCGCGGGAAGTTTGGGGCGCGATTACGTGCGTCTGGAAACCGACGTGCAGCTGCTCAGCGGAGAGGCCTATCTCTTTCGTGACGAGCAGGTGCTCACCGTTCCCACTCCGTCGGTGGTGAACGATCTGTCCGAAAGTGGCAAAAAGGTGGGCAAGGGTGTGGCAGTGACAGAGGCATGGAACGGATATGCGGCAGACGAGATCGCGCCCACCCAACTCGCGCTGGACCGCATCAACCGCCTGCTGGCCGTTGTGGAGAAGAGCCTGGCAGTAGGGAGTACCACGCTCTCACAGGCCGAGACCTATCACGCCGAGGCGATGCAGATCTATCTGTCCTTGCGACAGGCGATCGCAAACGGAAGCTTTGACGGCGCTCAGGCATTGGGCGACGAGATGCTTACGCTTTTCAACCGCTACGCGGTGATCACCGACGGCAATGCCGATCTGCGCGCGTTGCAGGCGAGTCTGGAATACGAGCGCGAGGCTCTTTTGCGAGGCGGTCGCACGGTGCTGACGAATACCGATGCATCGGGTTATTTCTACGCGGCAGGTTGTGTGGACGGTTACGAATCGCTCTTTACCTGCGCCGCGCTGGATGCTCTTACCCCCGCATCCTTTGCCGCTCTGCAGATGGCTGAGCCGCAAACGGGCGGCGGCTTTGCGGTGGGGAAGCTGGCGCATAGCAATCGCTGGTATCTCGCGGTGCCATTTGATGCGAGGGCGGGAGATATCCTCGAGGTGGACGGATCCTATGCGGTCTCTTTTCCGCGTAACGGTCAAAAGACACTCACCATGACCTGTGAGCGCTTGCTGACAGATGTAGACGGCTCTGTGATCGCGGTCTTTGCCAGCGACGAGGTTCCCTCGGATTTTTCTTATCTGCGTGTGCAGACCGTGGAGGTTGAGGTAGGTTCCTACACGGGTTATAATGTTCCCGAAACAGCGATCCACGTGGTGGACGGAGTGGAGGGCGTGTATATTTTTGAGGACAGTACCGTATATTTCCGCCGCATCGAGGTGCTGTATCGCGGCGACGGCTACTGTATCGTTGCTGAGCAGGGAGAGCGCGGCGACGACTATCTGGCTCTGCGCGACATTCTGGTGGTGTCGGGCGAGGATCTTTACGACGGGAGGGTATATCGATGAAGGATCTTTCCTATATGCGCGAAAATGTGGAGGCGATCCGCGCGCGACTGGAGGCGGCAAGGCTACGGAGCATTCCGCGCTTTGGCGACCGTGAGATCACGCTGCTTGCAGCCGTGAAGTATACCGACGTGGAGCATATTAACTATTTGCACCGCGAGCTTGGCGTGCATGACGTAGGAGAAAACCGCGTGCAGCAGCTGCTGGAGCGCTGGGAGCTGCTCGACCGCGAGGGAATGCGCATCCACTTTATCGGAAAGCTCCAGAGCAATAAGGTCAAATACATCATTGATAAGGTATGCATGATTCATTCGCTTGATTCGCTTTCTTTGGCAAAGGAGATCGAGCGGCAGGCGGCAAAGCACGGAATCGTCATGAATGTGCTGGCCGAGGTGAATATTGGAAGAGAACCGGGAAAGAGCGGATTGATGCCTGAGGAGCTGGCCGATTTTTGCATGTCGTTGGGCTCTTTTGAGCACCTGAAGCTCTGTGGATTTATGACAATGGCGCCAAAATGCGAAAAAAATGACGAATATCGAAAATATTTTCAAGAAACTTTTCAATTATGTCTTGATATTTGGGAGAAAAAACTATATAATATAGATAAACCGATCCTGTCCATGGGAATGTCGGGTAGCTTTGAGGCGGCCATCGAGGAGGGCTCCACCCTGGTTCGCGTAGGAAGCGCACTGTTTGCCGACTCCACGGAGGGACAATCATAACGTCCTTTAATTAGGAAAGATAAAGAGAGGATTTTTAAGATGAACGTGCTGAAGAAATTGCTGGGGACCAACGAGCCTGAGGTGGACGAGGATTACGGCGGAATGTACGTCACTCCCGATTACCTGAAGGAGGAGATGTCGGATTCCGAGGATGAGGTATCCACCATTGGCGTGTCGGCACGCAAGGAGGCCGAGAGCCATGCCGCAAACACCGAAAAGGTTGCGCTCAAGCTCCTGCAACCCAAGAGTCACACCGAGGCGATCAAGATCGCGGATAAACTCAAGGAAGGATGCATCGTGCTTTTGGACATCAGCAGTTTGACCAAGGACAGAGCCGTGCGCCTGATCGACTTTTTGGCAGGCGTGGCGTACGTACTGAACGGTGAAATGATCCAAACCAACAAGAACACCATCGTGGTGGCTCCTGCCGGTGTGGATATTTCCGATTTCACTCCCGAGGAGCAGCCTGTGGCTGAGGAAGAAGCCGCGGAAGACTACGAGGAAGGCTACGAGCCCGTGGACACGGCCGAGGTCTGAACATAACAACTGTGCGGGGGAGAGGGCATGCGCCCGCCCCCGCGCTTTTTTCACGCTCGTTGGGCGTGTTATTTACCGAGAGGAGATGAACCTTGCTTATGGATCTTGCCTTTGAATTGCTCAAGCAGACCCTGCTCGTTCTGTTGGACGTGCTTTCATTGGCGTTTTTGCTCTGCTCGATCCTTTCTTGGATCGATCCGATGCGGCAGTGGCGGATCTCGGCTTTTTTGGTGATGCTTACCGAGCCGTTGATCCTGCCGATCCGCAAGCTTTGCTATAAATATCATTGGTTTGAGGGAACCCCGCTGGATATGCCGTTTATGATCGCGTTTCTGCTGCTTCTGGTTCTGCAAACCCTGATCTCGCTGTTATGAGAGCCAACGCGGATGCCGCCTCGCTTCTGGAGGCGCGGATCGAGGATCTGCTGGCCCGTGCCGAGCAGGGGGCGGTGGCCTGTCTCCCGTTTTTGACTCCGCGTGACCGAAAACATGCGGAACGGATCCTGCACGCATTTGGCGCTGACGGAAGAGCGTGGTTTTGGGGTGGATATCCCGATGCGGAACGTGCATGTCTGTTTCTGCTTCCGGACTACCTGTTGCTTTGTTTGCCCAACGGCCGCGTAGCACAGGAGTACGGAGCAACGCTTTGCGAGCTTCTGGTGGAGGAGCTTGCAGACACGGTGTGTGCCGTTTCTGTTAAGGGAAGCGGTTACCGCAGTCTTTCGCACCGCGATTATCTCGGCTCAATCCTGGGGCTGGGGCTTGAACGTGACGCGTTGGGTGACATTGCCGTTCAAAACGAGCATGCGGCGGTGGTATTCTGCTCCGCCAGGATTGCGCAATTTTTAATAGAGACGCTTGAAAAGGTAGCGTCCGATACCGTGAAGTGTAAGCTTTACGCGGTGGATGAATCTTTTACTGACGGACGAACCTACAAACCGATCGCGGACACCGTGGCGTCGGCGCGACTGGATTGTGTGGTGGCAGCCTTAACCAATCTTTCCCGTGACGATGCGAAAACGGCGATCCGTACGGGACTGGTGGAGGTCGATTTTGAACCGGAGGAGCGCGTGGACCGCACGCTTGTGCCGCCGGCTACGCTTTCGGTGCGTGGCTACGGACGCTTTATCCTGCGCGCCTTTGACGGCGAGACCCGAAAGGGCAGACTTCGCCTGCGTGCCGATCAGTTGATTTGACACTTGGAATGCAATGAAATGGGCGCTTTGAGCAGCCCTTACGGATAAATTTATGAAATGAGAGGAATTGAACATGAAACGGTATACCGTTGGCATTGACTTTGGAACCCTTTCGGGGCGTGCGCTCCTGTTGGATGCGGAAAGCGGCGCGGTGCTGGCTACGTCGGTGCTGGATTATCCGCACGGCGTGATGGATCGCGAGCTTCCCGACGGCACACCTTTGCCGCCGCAATATGCGCTTCAGCACCCGTCCGACTATCTGGAGGTGCTCCAAACCACCGTTCCGGATGTGTTGAAGCAGGCAGGTGTTTCCCCTGAGGAGGTAGTGGGAATCGGTATTGATTTCACCACGTGTACGCTTCTTTCGATGTATGAGGACGGTACTCCTCTGTGCTTGGATCCCAAATACGAGCATGAGCCCCACGCCTATGTCAAGCTTTGGAAGCATCACGGCGCACAACCCGAGGCCGACGCGATCAACGCGCTTGCCAAGGAACGCGGCGAGGATTGGATCGACGTGTACGGCGGCAAGATCTCGTCGGAGTGGGCAATCCCCAAGGTGCTGGAAACACTGCATAAGGCTCCCGAGGTGTTTGCCGATGCGGCCCGGTTCCTCGATGCGGGCGACTGGCTTTCGTACATACTCACCGGTGAGGAGAGTCACGCCGCGGGCTTTGCGGGCTTCAAATGCCTGTGGGGCGCCGATCGCGGCTATCCGAGCAACGACTTTTTCACGGCCTTGGATCCGCGTCTGTCGGGTCTGATCGGTACGAAGATCGCCGCCGATGTGCGCACGGTAGACGGCATCGCGGGAAAGCTGTCCGACGAGGGAGCCGAGCTGACGGGTCTTTGCAAGGGCACTCCCGTGGCACTTCCGATCCTCGACGCCCACGCGGCGATGCCTGCGCTTGACATTGTAAAGCCCGGTGTACTGATGATCATTGTAGGCACCTCGGGCGTACAGCTGGTGCATGCCGATCGCAAATACGATCTGCAGGGCATTTGCGGCTACGTGCGCGACAGCGTGGTGCCCGGGCTCTACACCTACGAGGCAGGGCAGAGCGGACTGGGCGATTGCTTTGACTGGTTTGTGAAGAACGGCGTGCCCGAAAGCTATGAGATTGCGGCACGCGAGGCGGGCATGAGTATTCATAAATATCTGCGCGAGAAGGCAAAGACTCTGCGCGTGGGAGAGAGCGGACTTCTGGCGCTCGATTGGCTCAACGGCAACCGCTCCACGCTTCAGGACGCCGATCTTTCGGGACTGGTGCTGGGAATTACGCTTTCCACGCGTCCCGAAGAAATTTATCGAGCTCTCATCGAGGCAACGGCGTTTGGCCTTCGCCGTATTCTGGACGTGTTTACGGACGGTGGCATGGAGATCCACTCGATCCGCGCGTCGGGCGGCATTGCGAAAAAGGATGAGATGCTGATGCAGATCTATGCCGACGTGTGTGGAAAGCCCATCGACGTGGTGGACACCGAGCAGGGAGCGGCGCACGGCTCCGCGATCTATGCGGCAGTGGCGGCGGGCGTGTATCCTTCCGTGGTGGAGGCGGCCGAGGCTCTTGCGGTCAAGGACGCGCAAACCTATACACCCGATCCCCAAAACTCCGCGCGCTATGAAAAGCTCTACGCCGAATACTGCCGTCTCTACGATTATTTCGGCACCGAAAACAACGTGATGAAGCGCCTGTGTGCTTGGCGCACCGAGCTCTAACCAATATAAAAAGCAGAGAACAAGGCATTTGTTCTCTGCTTTTTTGCCGTTGCGGAAAAGTTTTCGAAAGCTACGGCTTGGAACCCGCTTTCGGTCCTCTCCCGTGTCGCACGCCTGTCTTACGGGTCGCGTGTGGGTTTGGCAGGGGATGCGCCAAAGTGATTACGGTATAAACGGTAAAAGTTGCTGTAGTTTTCGTATCCTACGCGCATGGCGGCCAAAGTAGACGGCATCCCACCGCGGATCCATTGATCGGCAAGTGCCAGTTTCTTTTGCAGGATGTATTGCTTTGGGGAGGTGTTCATCTGCTCGGCAAACAGGTGGCAGACCGAGGATTTGGAACGTGCGGTGTGAGCGGCAAGATCATCCAAAAGAATCTTTTCGCACAGATGGCGATCAATATAGGACAGCAACTCGGCAAGGCAGGCATCCACCTCGCTTTTCGGATGAGACTCCTTTGCCTGTATGTCCCGATAGAGCATCTCTACCATTTTGCTTTTTACCAACGGCGCGTAAAAGGTGGCATTGGGATCGGAAAGAAGATGCTTGAGATTCTCCAGATGATTGTAGAAAAAGATGGAAAGCTCGGTTCCCTTGGATGCAAAGAGTGGTTGGAGCGGTGCGGGAAGGGCAGAAAGATCGAACAAAACGGTCAGGCGTCGATAGGTGCCTTGCTTGTTTGCCGTAACCGTGTGGTAGAGCAGAGGGGGGATCACGGCCACCTGACCCGAGGAGAGGCGGTAGGTCTTTCCTTCCACCATAATACGAATGTCGCCCTCCAAAACAGCAAGCATTTCAAACTGCGCGTGGCAATGGTTTTCCCAAAGCACGCGACAGTCGATGCAGTTTTCCTTATATGCAAGGGCAAAGCCATCAATCTCCATGTGAGTATCCATAGAACGGCTCCTTCCTGTTTTCTTTTTTCTTTATTTTACCTCATATTTGCAAGAAAAGCAATAGAAAATGGAAGAAAAGTTATTTCTATTGCTTTTATTTTATGTTATAATGAAACCCGAAGAATCAGAGAGGAGAAAGCGCTTTGAAACATTTGAGCGAACAGGAGTTGTTTATCGGGGGAGTACGGCTTTCCAACCGAGTGGTGCTTCAGCCGATGGAGGGCTGTGATTGCAACGAGGATGGCAGTCCGAGTGCGCTGACGGTGGAAAAATACCGGAAGGCTGCGAACAGCGGCGCGGGTTTGATTTGGTTTGAGGCAAACGCCGTTTGTCCCGAGGGGCGCACGAATCCCCGACAGATGATGCTCACAAAAGAAAATCTGCCGCGCTTTCGGAAGCTTCTTTGCGAGATGCGGGAGCTGGCACACGCGCAAGGCGGATCCGCCCCCGTATGCATTCTGCAGCTTACCCATTCGGGACGGCAGAGCATCGTGCCCATGATCGCCTACCGCCATCCACTTTATGAGGAGCGGCGTCCCGTAACCGATGAAAACATTGTCACCGATGAATATCTGGACACGCTTGCGCAAAAATACGTTGCCTCTGCCAAGCTTGCCATGGCGGCCGGCTTTGACGGTGTGGACGTCAAGTCCTGCCACGGATACCTGTTCCAGGAGTTGCTTTCGGCCTTCTCGCGCGAGGGCCGTTACGGAGGATGCATGGAAAACCGCGCGCGCCTGTATCTGGACTGCGTGCGCGCCGTGCGCCGGGCTTTGCCCGCGAACAGGCTGCTTGCCACGCGCTTGAGCGTGTCGGACATGCTTCCCAAGCCCTATGGCTTTGGCACCACCGAGCAAAACGAGTTGGATTTTACCGAGCCGGATTGGCTGATGGAGAAGCTGGTTGCCGAAGGGGTACAGATCCTCAACGTGACCGTTGGAAACCCCTATTATAATCCGCACGTCAACCGACCCTACCGCAAGGGAGGATACGTTGCGCCCGAGGCACCCGAGGTGGGGCTGGCTCGCTTTGAGACGGTGGAAAAGCACATCAAGGAGAGATTTCCCGCCTTGCCCGTTGTGGGCTCAGGGCTTTCCTATTACCGCAACTATCTCATGGAGCAGGCAGAGCGTCAGCTGGAAGAGGGCGTGTGTGATCTGGTGGGATTCGGCCGCATATGGCTGGCCTATCCGGAATTTTACAGGGACTATCAAGCCGGGCGCTTTGATCCCAAAAAATGCTGTCTGGCCTGCTCAAAGTGCACCGAGCTGATGCGCGGCAAGCGCGTGTCGGGCTGCGCGGTGTTCTGTGACTATTACCGCGAGCTTTATAAACAAATGCAGTCTTAACAACAGGAGGAATACCATGTTTCAGCGATTTTTAGAGCAACAGTCCTTTTCGGATTATCATTTTCGGTCAGATCTCTTTCCGCCGATCACCGACCGCGCCTTTTGGGATGCCTTTGAGAACACCGAGTGTATCTCTCTTGCTGAGGCGGCACTGAATTATGACTGGCCGATCATCAAGGCCACCGACTTCATGGCCTTTAAAAAGACCGGGGACCGCATGGTAATGGAACAGCCGCATTTTGCCCGCCGTGAGCATTTGATCCTCTTTGCCCTGGCAGAGCTCAAGGAAAATAAGGGGCGGTTTTTGCCGCAGATCGTCAACGGGCTGTTTGCCACCTGCGAGGAGACCTTCTGGGGGCTCTCGGCGCACTGGCCCGATCTGACCTATGCCGTGGAGCACATTCACCGCGCGGACGATCCTTACATCGATCTGTTTGCCGCCGAGACTGCGGAGCACGTTGCCATGATCGCTGCGCTCTTACGCGAGCCCTTGAAGGACTATTGCCCCGAGATCCTCGACCGCATCGAATACGAGCTGGATCGGCGCATCAAAACGCCATATCTTTCGCACCGCGATTGGCACTGGATGGGGTATCACCGTGCCGCAAATAATTGGACGCCGTGGATTCTTTCTAACCTCCTTACTGTTTTTCTGTTGACCGAGAAGAGTGAGCTGCACCTGCACCGGGCCCTTACCAAAATGTTTATTGAGATCGAATTTTACTATGCGGGGCTTCCCGCCGACGGAGGCTGCGACGAAGGCCCCAGCTACTGGGATCACGCGGGCGGCACGCTCTTTCAGTTCGTTTACCAGCTCAAACAAGCCACCGACGGCAAGCTGGATTTCTTTGGCGACGAAAAGCTTGCCAGGATTGCGGCGTATATGCAAAAGGCGCACGTGGTATCGAGCTTCTTTGTAAACGTTGCCGATGCGCACGCCTCGGGGCATGCGTTCTCCATGCCGATCCTCTTCGGGTTTGCCCGAGAGACGGGACAGAAGGAGCTGATGAATTTCAGCGCGGCAGTCTACCAAGAAAGAGCCTCTGCGCTTCGTCCGCTTTCGCACAATATCCGGAATCTGCGTCGGTTGCTTTATCATGCGGAATTTGTAAGGGAGATGAAGAACTATCCCGTCTCCCTTCCGCTTCACGGCGCGGTGGAGCTCCTTTCCGAGATGCAGCTTGCCGTGCTTCGCCGCGGCGATTGGATTCTTTCCGCCAAGGGCGGACACAATTCCGAGCATCACAACCACAACGACGTGGGCAGCTTTGCGCTCTACGACGGCACCACACCGATCTTGGTGGACGTGGGGATCAATACCTATTCAAGGGATACCTTCCGTTCGGAAACACGCTACACCGTCATTCCCTGGACGCAATCGTCCTATCATAATCTGCCGATTGTCAACGGCGTCAGCCAGCGCAACGGAAAAAAATACCGTGCCGACGGCTTTGCGGTTGAGGAGGGAAAGATCGAGATCTCCTTTGCCGATGCCTATCCGTCCGAGGCGGGCATCCGACGTCTGACCCGCAGTCTCACGTTGGATGCGCACGGCGTTTGCGCGGAGGATCGCTTCGCGTTTGCCGAGGGAGCTTCCCACGCGGTGACCGAGGTGCTCATGAGCGTGCTTCCGGTGCGCATGGAAAACGGCGTTGCCATTTTGGATGAGCGTTACCGCGTGCAGGCCGACGGCGGCGTGCTCCGCACCGAATACATGCCCTTTGCCGATGCCAAGCTTGAGACCGATTGGCATACGGCGGGGGTGACGCGCATCCTGTTTGAAGCGACGGATGCCGACCGTATGAGACTGACGGTGGAAAAAATCTGAATTCATGAAACACAAACAAAAGGAGATCGATATGAAGCTTGCAATCGTGACCGGCGTGCTTGGAGGAATCGGAAAAGAGAGCGCGCTCGCGCTCTGCCGCGCAGGATACGCCGTGGTGGGTATGGATGTGATCGATGCCGCCGACCTCTCGGACTTTAAAGGCTTTGATTTTACCTACGTCAAGGGCGACCTCGCTTGCGCGGATTCCCGAGAAACGCTGGTAAAAACGGCTCAGCAAAAGGGAGCAATCTCGGTGCTCGTCAACGTTGCGGGCGTGGCTCCCAAGGTGCGCCGCGATATTTTGGAAATGACCGAGGAAAGCTACGATTTCGTTATGGGGATCAATACCAAGGGAACGCTCTTCCTCACACAAGCCGTGGCAAACGCAATGGTGAAGGAGGGCCGTGGAGGAGCGATCGTCAATATTTCCTCCTGCTCAGCCTATACCTCATCCACCAGCCGCGGCGAATACTGCATCTCCAAGGCGGGTGTTTCGATGATCACCAAGCTCTTTGCCGACCGTTTGGCGGGGGATGGGATTACCGTCAACGAGATCTGCCCCGGCATCATCGCCACGGGCATGATCGCCGCCGTCAAGGAGAAATACGACCGCTTGATCGAAGGTGGTCTCGTACCGCTTGGGCGCTGGGGCGTCCCGGACGATATCGCCAAGGCTGTGGTCGCCCTGTGTGACGGCACCTTTGGCTACACCACGGGACAGTCCTTTATTTTAGACGGAGGTATGCATATCCGAAAGCTATGAAACAGAAATATCATACACTGGTGATCGGTACGGGCTGCGCCGGCTATAACGCCGCCGACCGACTCTGCGATTTTGGGGTTCGGGATATTGCGATCCTTACCGAAGGCAGATATATGGGAACCTCGCGCAACACGGGAAGCGATAAGCAGACCTACTACAAGCTCTCGCTTTGCGGCTCGGACGGCGACAGCGTGCGTGAAATGGCCGATACGCTCTACGCGGGCGGCGGCGTGATGGGCGAGCATGCGCTCTGCGAGGCGGCCTACTCCGCGCGGTGCTTTTTGCGCCTGGTGGAGCTTGGCGTGCCGTTTCCCACCAACGAATACGGGGAATACGCGGGGTATAAGACCGATCACGATCCGCGTACCCGTGCCACCTCCTGCGGACCTCTCACCTCCAAATATATGACCGAGGCCCTCGAACGCTCGGTCCTCTCCAAGGGCGTGGAGATCTTGGATCTGCAACGGGCGATCCGCATCCTCACCGAGAAGGGACGCGTCACGGGTGTGGCCTGCGTGTCCACGGTGACGGGGGAGCTCTCTCTGATCGCCTGCCAAAACGTGGTGCTTTGCACGGGCGGCCCTGCGGGGATCTACCGCAATACCGTCTATCCCGAAAGTCAGCACGGCGCCACGGGTCTTGCCATTGAGGCGGGGGCGTCACTCTCTAACATGGAGGAGTGGCAATACGGCATTGCCAGCACGAAGTTCCGCTGGAACCTCTCGGGCACCTATCAGCAGGTGCTCCCGCGTTACCTCTCGGTGGATGCGCAAGGGAACGAGCGGGAGTTTCTTTTCGACGCCTTGGGCGAGGAATCGCTCGGGCGGATCTTCCTCAAGGGCTATCAATGGCCCTTTGACACGCGTAAGACCGAGGGCTCGTCCCGTATCGATCTCTTGGTGGCCGAACAGATCAAGGAGGGGCGGCGCGTCTATCTCGACTTTACGCAAAATCCAAAAGGACTTGAAAATGACTTCGGGGTACTTCCCGAAGAGGCATATACTTATTTGGAACGCTCGGGCGCGCTTTTTGGAACGCCGATCGAGCGATTGAAAAAAATGAATGCGGGTGCGATCGAGCTGTACGCCTCTCACGGCATTGACATCACCCGCGAACGGTTGGAGATCGCCGTTTGCGCCCAGCATTGCAACGGTGGCGTGGCGGTGGATCGCAACTGGCAGAGTGAGGTCGAGGGGCTTTACGTGGCCGGGGAAGCGGCGGGGACCTTCGGCGTTTACCGCCCCGGCGGAAGCGCGCTCAATTCCACCCAGGTGGGAAGTCTGCGCGCGGCAGAGCACATTGCAAGCCGAGAGACGGTGGATCTGCCCCTCCCGCAGTACGAGTTGCCCCGCGTGATCTACGGAACGTCGAATCTGCAAGCGCTCCGCGCAGAATTGCAGACCGAAATGAGCCGCGTGGCCGATTTCGACCGCTCCACCGCGGGAATGGAGGCTTTATTTACCCGCGTGGAGAGACTGTGCAACTGCTTTTTTGAAACGGCTGAGATCGGGGACGTGAGTGAGCTTGCGGAGCTCTTTAAGCTCTACGACACGGTCCTGACCCAACGCGCCACGCTTTCCGCCATGCTTTGCTCGGCAAAGGAAGTGGGGACTCACGGGTCGGCCTTCGTCGATCGCCGTCCGTTGGACGTCAACGCGCCCGCACGCACCACGCGCACCGTTACCCGCGGCGCGGACTCGGTTTGCGAGGCGGTTTCGCCTATGCCCGATCCCGAGCTCTGGTTTGAGACGCTTCTGGCAAGACAGAGAGAACGACAGGGCCGATGAGAGGGCACCATACCGAGTTCTTTTGAAAATAATCGCAACAAAAAGGAGAAGATAGAGATGATCAATCACGAACGAAGCCGCGAGGTACGGATCAAGAGAGCCAACACCGACTGGTGGATCCACGAGCCGGCAATGGTTGGCAACAACGGCAAGACCTACGTGGCGTACAGCACCGATATGGGTGAGATCCACGTCAAGGAGCTGGACGCGAAATGCAGCCGCGAGGTCAGCCGTGACGTATGCCTGTGCCGCATCAACTGCAACTATGCGGACGAGCACAATTCGCCGTCGCTTTGCGTGATGGAGAACGGGAAGATCATCGTGGCGTACACGGGACACGCCCAGGACCCCGTGATGCGTTACCGCGTGACCGAGCGCCCTTACGATATCACGTCGTTTGGTCCCGAACGGGTACTGACGTACCGGGGTGAGGTGACCTACGCGCAGCTGTTTGAAAACGTGAGCCGCGGTGAACTCTGGCTGTTTTGTCGCGTGAGCCGCGTGACGTGGGAGTTCCGTTATTCCAAAGACGAGGGGGAGAGTTGGAGCGAGCCTACCAGGTTTTTGATCTCGGATGCCGGCGGACTCTTCTATTTCAATGCGCGCAAGCAATGGTTTGCCAAGCGAAGCGAGGGGGTTTGGGAGCAATGGATCTTTGCTCTGTACGGGCATCCGCGCATCTCAGCCGACCACACCGTCCGAAGCGGCATCTTTGACCGCGATGGCAACCTGCTTCGCATGAACGGCGAGAAGACCAACGTCAACCTGTATGCGGGCGGCGTGATCGATCTTTCCAAGCTTGAGAAAGTCTACGAATCCCCCGAGGGAAGTACGGTGCGCCTGCTTTCGGTGGCTCCCACGCTTCCGTACCGCGTGGGGCTGGCGTCCTTCCGCCTCAACGAGCCCGATACGATCTGCTACTATACGGCAAGCTGGCAGGAAGACGGCTGGAAGCTCTCGGCACCGATCGCCAAAGGCGGAGAATTCCTCTCTCCCGACACCATGCTCGACGGCTCGCAGACCTACGTGGGCGGTATGGCGTATTATTACGGCGTGGGCGAGAGCGGACTTCATCACGAGCGCTTTGGGTACATTCCCACCGAGACCAACCGCGTCTACATCGCCCGCTTTGACGGTGAGGCGCGTGTGCTCGAAAGCTACCGTTCGGTCGACCGTGGCGCCAGCTATCAGCTGGAACAGACGATCCGCCGCATCCCCAAGGAAAAAAACGTCAAGATCTGGCGTCCCACCGTCCCGATCTACGCGCAGGACAACCTCCCTCTGTATTGGCATGAGGGAAGCTACGGCGCCCACACGGGCGGCTGGCATTGCGACGAGGTGATGCTGGTGGAATACGACGATTGATTTACGGAGAGAAGCGATAATGAAGGTTTGTTTCATTGGGAACTGCGGACATTCCAAAAAGGCGTATGCCACGCTGATGGGGCGCGCGGACGTTGCGATCTGCGGCTTTGCCCCGGGAAGCACGTACGAGCGTGCGGACAAGGCGCCCGACGCGTCGATCCCGCGCTATGAGAGCTATACCGAGATGCTGGATGCCGAACAACCCGATCTGGCGGTGGTGTCGCCCGTGTTCGGACGGACGGGAGAGGTCATTCTCGCGTGCGCCGCACGCGGCGTGGACGTCTTTTCCGAAAAGCCGGTGGCAGCCTCGCTCGAAGAATTGGAGCGCGTGGAGTGCGCCGTTCGCGAGAGCGGGATCCGCTTTTGCGCCATGCATTATCTGCGCTTCGCGCCTGCTTTTTACCACGCCGCGCATCTGGTGCGCGAGGGGGCGATCGGAGAGGTCAAACTGCTTACCGCGCAGAAAAGCTATCAATTCGGCACTCGCCCCGCGTGGTACGGCAACCGCTCCCTCTATGGCGGCACCATCCCGTGGGTAGGGATTCATGCCATTGATTGGATCTACCATTTTTCGGGGAAGCGGTTTCGGTCGGTCACGGCGCAAAGCGTGGGATCGCCCGAGATGGCGGCACTTTGTCAGTTTGAAATGGAGGACGGCGTGATGGCATCGGTCAACATCGACTATTACCGTCCCGCCTCTGCTCCCACGCACGGCGACGATCGCATCCGTTGCGTTGGCACCAAGGGCGTTTTGGAGGTGCGAAACAAACGCATCTACTTGATCAATGAAAACGGTGAGCAGGAGATCCTTCCCTCCGCCGCCCCCGAATTGTTTTCCAAATTCTTGGACGGACGGCAGCCGATTTCGGTTGACGAAATCTTTTACCTAACCCGTGTGGCACTGACGGCACGCGAGGCGGCCGATCGCAAAACGACACTGCAAATAAAGGAGTAACCGATGGATATTGTATTGGTTGGAGCCGGTGGCTACGGACTGTATTACGTAAAGGAACTACTGCATCCGCGCGATCCCGACGTGCGTTGGGTGGGGGTGGTGGATCCCTTTTATGAACACTGCGCAAAAAAAGACGAGATCGACGCGGCAGGGATCCCCGTGTTTGAGACGGTGGAGGATTTCTATCGCGCGCGGCAGGCTGACCTTGCCGTGATCTCTACACCGCCGTTTTTGCATTGTGAACAGAGCATTTGCGCCTTGAAGCACGGCTCGTACGTGCTCTGCGAAAAGCCGATTGCACCCACGGTGGCCGAAGCAGAGCGCATGCTCGAAGCTGAGCGGAAGTATGGAAAGTTTGTTGCGATTGGCTATCAATGGTCCTTTTCGCGGGCCATACAGGCACTCAAACGCGACGTTTTGGACGGCGTTTTGGGACAGCCTCTCTCAATGAAAACCGCGATCAGCTGGCCGCGCAACCGCGCCTATTACGCGCGCGGCGGCGGATGGGGCGGCAGAATTGAAAAGGACGGCATCACGATTCTCGATTCGATCGCTTCCAACGCCTGCGCGCACTATCTGCACAATATGTTCTTTTTGCTTGGCGACACGATGGAGCAAAGCGCCTATGGGACCGATCTGAACGCCGAGTGCTTCCGCGCCAATGCCATTGAAAACTTTGACACCTGCACGATCCGGATGAAGGCAAAGGGCGTACCGCTCTACTTTATTGCCTCCCACGCAACCTCAAAGAAGAGAAATCCCCCATTTCTCTACGAATTTGAAAACGCAACGGTCACCTATTCGCAGGACGAGGGTTCACGGATCGTTGCCATCTTCCGCGACGGAAGTGTGAAGAATTACGGTGATCCCTTTGCCGATAGCCTTATCAAGCTTTGGGACTGTGTCGAGGCGATCCGAACCGGCAGACGTCCCATTTGCACCGCAGAGACCGCTCTGCCGCACACTGAGCTGATCGAACGGCTGTATCGGGAGATTCCGATCCTCGATTTTCCCAAGGCGCGCGTGCACCTCAACCCCGCAACCGATTCTGTAGAGGTGGACGGACTGTTTGAGGCTCTGTATGTAGCCTACGAAAAAGAAATTTTGCTATCCGAAGCATCAGGAGGAATTTTTGTATGAAAGCATTCTATTCTGCTTACCCCTGCCGCCTTGGATTGGTGTCGATCTCTTTTCGTGATCGCACCCCCGAGGAAATTTTGACCGCCATGCAACAGGCGCAGCTTTCCTACGTTGAATGGGGGAGCGACGTACACGCCCCTTGCCGTAACAAAGAACGCCTGGCAGAGCTGGTGCGTCTGCAAAATGCATACGGAATCACCTGCTCGTCCTACGGCACCTATTTCCGCCTGGGCGAGACGCCGTTGGAAGAACTGCCCGCCTATATTGCCGCCGCAAAGAGATTAGGCACCGACGTTCTGCGCCTATGGTGCGGCAGAAAAAGCGGTGCCGCCTGCACCGAAGAAGAAAAAAAGGCTCTCCTGGCACAATGTAAGACGGCGGCAAGCATTGCCGAAGAAAACCGTGTCACGCTTTGCTTGGAGTGCCATATAAAAACCTTTACCGAGCGAATGGAGGATGCTCTGTGGCTGATGCGTGAGGTGGGATCGCCGTATTTTCAAATGTATTGGCAACCCAATCAATTTCGCACGGTGGAAGAAAATTTGACCTATGCCAAGGCCATATCCCCCTATACCAAGGTCCTTCACGTATTCAACTGGAAAGAACACGAAAAGAATCCGCTGGCAGAGGCAATTGATATCTGGAAGGACTATCTTTCGTGTTTTGACGGCTCCCAAACACTATTGCTCGAACATATGCCCGACGGAAAGCTTGAAACGCTTGCCGGCGAGGCAGAGGCGCTTTTGGAGATTGTAACCCAAGCGTAAGCGGCATTTCCAAACGGATGCCGACTATGAATGAAAGAAAGAAGGAATCGTTATGAAAGCGTTGTTTTTGTGCGACATCAAAGGGAATATTGAGCGCGTGTACCAAAGCTGTATGGAGCCCTTTTCGGAGTCCGAGCGCGCCGTGTACACCAAGGCCGATCTGCTGGCTGATCCTGCCGCGTTTTCGGACGTGGAGGTGATCTTTTCCACCTGGGGGATGCCGGTTTTGACCGAGGAGGAGATCGCGCGGTGCCTGCCGAATTTGAAATGCCTGTTTTACGGCGCGGGGACCGTACAAAAATTTGTGCGTCCCTTTCTCCGCCGCGGCGTGAAGGTCTTTTCGGCGTGGGCGGCGAACGCCGTGCCCGTGGCGGAATACACCGTGGCGGAGATCATTCTCGCCAACAAGGGCTATTTCCTCACCCATCGCCTTTATCACCAAAGCGGAAAAGCCGTTGCCAAGAAAGCGTTTGAAAAGTGCCGCGGCAACTACGGAGAAACGGTGGGGATCATCGGTGCGGGGATGATCGGAAAGCTGGTGATCCAAATGCTGAAGCAATACCGTTTGAAGGTGCTGGTGTTTGATCCCTTCCTGTCGGACGAAAAAGCCGCAGAGCTTGGCGTAGAAAAATGTGAACTTCCCGAACTGTTTGAACGCGCCTTTGTGGTCTCCAACCACCTGGCAAACAACGCCCAAACCAAGGGCATGCTCACCTACGACCATTTCCGTCGGATGCGCGAAAACGCCGTCTTTATCAACACGGGACGCGGCGCGCAGGTGGTGGAGGACGATCTGGTACGCATCCTGCGCGAACGCGCGGATCTGACCGCTTTGCTGGACGTTACCGATCCCGAGCCGCCCGTGGAGGGACACCCCTTCTATACGCTCGCCAACTGCCTGCTCACGCCTCACATCGCGGGAAGCGCGGGCGACGAGGTCCGCCGCATGGGCGAATACATGCTTCGCGAGTATCAGGCCTATCTCGCAGGCAAGCCCTGCAGGTTTGAGGTCACCGAGGCTATGCTCGCTACTATGGCGTGAGGCCGATGAATTTATTTCGATTGCTTTTTGCGCTTTTTGGATCATTTGAAAAAGATGGACACATCACATGGGCAAACGCCCAAAATGATGTGTCCAACTTTTTATTGTTATTTTGTAGGGGCGTTCAGTGAACGCCCGCGGGCGACCAATGGTCGCCCCTACTATGTTGTAACACTTAAAACTTTACTTCCGGATAAAGATGTTTCAACCTAATTCTAGCGCATTCGGTAGTGAAATGCCAAGATACCCCTTTTTGAGAAGCATTTCGCTTCAAATTCCAAGAAGATAAGATTTCATTCAGCG
>JAFVOP010000078.1 GCA_017505745.1 Clostridia bacterium | reverse complement strand
CGCTGGATCGAGGATGAGGAGCAAAAGCGCGGCTATCTTCTGACCAAAACGCCCCTGATGGCCAAGCGCGACCTGTATCGCATTTCGGGTCACTGGGATCACTACCGTGACGGCATGTTTATCCTCGGCGACGCGGAGGATGAAACCAAGGAGTGCTTTGCACTGCGCCCGATGACGTGCCCCTTCCAGTATCAGGTGTTCCTCAACAAAAAGCGCTCCTACCGTGAGCTGCCGATGCGCCTTGGCGAAACCTCGACCTTGTTCCGTAACGAGGATTCGGGCGAGATGCACGGCCTCATTCGCGTGCGTCAGTTCACCATCTCCGAGGGTCACTTGGTGCTTCGCCCCGAGCAGCTGGAGGAGGAATTCCGCGGCTGCCTTGAGCTCGCCAAATACGTGCTTGATACCGTCGGCATGCTTGAAAACTGCAGCTTCCGCTTCTCGCAATGGGATCCTGCTCGTGCCGGCATCAAGTACGAGGGTACGGCTGAGCAGTGGGAGCACGCACAGTCGGTGATGGGCACGATCCTCGATAACCTTGGCGTAAAATATGAGATCGGCATTGATGAGGCGGCATTCTACGGCCCGAAGCTTGATATTCAGTATAAGAACGTTTTTGGCAAAGAGGATACGATCGTTACCATTCAGATCGATATGCTGCTTGCCGAAAAGTTCGGTATGGAGTACGTCGATACCGACGGACAGATGAAAACTCCCTATATCATCCACCGCACCTCGCTTGGCTGCTACGAGCGCACGCTCGCGTACCTCATTGAGCGTTATGCGGGGGCACTTCCTACCTGGATGGCACCCGAGCAGGTTCGCATCCTGCCCATTGGCGACGAGCACGTGGAGTACGCGAAATCGTTGCAGGCTCGCTATGCGGCTGCGGGACTTCGTGTCGAAGTAGACGATTCTTCCAATACCATTGGTTATAAGATCCGCGCAACGAGAATGCAAAAGGTGCCTTATATGCTGGTGATCGGTGCCAAGGAAGTGGAGGAGGGAACTGTTTCGGTTCGTGATCGCGCAGGCGAGACCGTGACGAAAACGGCAGAGCAATTCCTTTCGGATGCACTTCTGGAGGTTGCCGAAAAGAGACGGTAAAATAGAAAACGGTCGGGCTGTTCTACCGGAACAGCCCGACCGTTTTACTGCTTTTTATTTTTTTGTTTAAATCAGATCTCCCGGCCCCAATACATAATAATCGGCCTCTGGAGGGATCTCTTTGTTGGGGGTGCCCATGATCCAACAGGTTTGCATGCCAACGAATTTTGCTACCACGATGTCATCTGTAACCGTATCTCCGATCATGATGGCGCGCTCCGGCGCAATACCGGTCATTCTCAGAATGGAATGATAAAAGTTGGGGTTTGATTTGGGACAGTCCACCCGGTCGGAGACAAAAAGGTCGGAAAAATACCGAAGTAATCCGGTGTCTGCAAGTCGGCCGGACTGATTGACGTAGATACCGGTTGAGGCAAGATAGATGGGAATCCCCAGCCTGGAGAGGCGTTCCATGGCTTCTGCGGCGCCCGGGAGCAATTCCAAGCTGTTTCGGATGCTGTAATTGATCATTTCCATTCCTTCTTTGGGCGTTTTCGCAATCGAAAATACTTCGCAAAATGCCTTGCCGCGCGCCAAAAGGAATTCTTGCGCGTTCAAGTCACCAATATGCCACAAATGAAACAGTTCGCGTTGACGGGCAGAGAAAACCGACTGCCTTTCCCGCGACCATCCGCTTCCTTCGCGCTCTGCAAATTGCTTCATAAACTCAAATTTTTGCTTTTGGGTGTTGAACAGAGTGTGGTCCAGATCAATAAATATAGCGTCCAATCCTTCAAAGGAAGGCTTTTTTTGTACCGCGGTATCCATCCGTATTTCTCCTTACTCCTACTTCGTTCTGTCTTCGCATTATAGCATGGCTCATATTTTTTGTCAAGTTCTTTCCCCGAAAATGCGGAATTTTTCCGATTACGCATTGACAGTGGTCGGAGAAAAGGGTATAATAAAAGAGATATGGAATGAAATTGAAAAATGAGGATTTTACCATGGAACAATTATTGGAAATACTGAAGCAAATGCATCCCGACGTGAATTTTGAAGCGGCGGACGATCTGATCGGAGAAGGTATTTTGGATTCGCTCGATATCGTCACGCTGATCACCGAGATCAACCATACGTTCGACGTCAATATTCCCGCCGAGGAAGTGATTCCCGAAAACTTCTCGAGCGCAAAAGCTCTCTGGGCGCTTATTGAGCGCTTGGACGAGGAATAATTTCTACATATGCAATTTACATCGATCGCATTTCTTCTGTTTGCGGCGCTCACGCTGTTCTTCTATTTTGCGCTGCCCAAGAAGATGCAATGGGGCGTTCTGCTGGCGGCGAGTTATGTGTTTTATTTGTTCGCCGGTGCGCGGTATCTGCTCTTTATTGCCTATACCACGTTGGTGACTTATCTGATCGCCCGTTGGTTGCAGGCACGTGCCGATGCAGAGGACGCCTATGTGACCGCGCATCGCGAGACCATGGAAAAGACCGAACGAAAGGCCTATCGCGCACGGGAGAAGAAAAAACGCTTTCGCATCTTAACCGTTGGATTATTCTTGGGCTTTGGTCTGCTTGCGGTTTTAAAATATACCGCGTTTGCGCTTTCCGGAGTGAATGCCGTATTGGCTCTTTTTTCTCCCGCAAGAGTTGCGGTCCCGTCGCTGTTGCTTCCGCTTGGAATCTCCTTTTATACCTTCCAATCCATGGGGTATCTGATCGACGTCTACCGCAAAAAGGCGCGTGCCGAGCAAAATCTCGCAAAATTTGCGTTGTTTGTTTCTTTCTTTCCGCAGTTGATCCAAGGGCCGATCAGCCGCTTCGATTCGCTGGCTTCGCAGCTTTTCGAGCCGCATCGCTTCGACGGATTTCGCGTGCGCTCCGGACTTTGCCGTGTGGCGTGGGGCTTTTTTAAAAAGGTGGTGGTAGCCGATACCGCCATGGTTGCGGTAAAGACCCTGATTGGAAACGATACCAAATACAGCGGCGTATACGTGCTTGTGCTGATCTTGCTCTATTCCGTACAGATCTACGGCGATTTTACCGGTGGCATTGATATTACGGTTGGACTTTCCGAAATGATGGGGATCCGGCTGGCAGAGAATTTCAACCGCCCGTTCTCGTCGCGTTCCACCAAGGAATACTGGCGCCGTTGGCACATCACCATGGGAACCTGGTTTACCGATTACGTATTCTACCCCCTGTCGGTTTCGGGAGGGATGCAAAAGCTTTCGAAATTCTCGCGTGCCAAGCTCGGCGAGAAGATCGGAAAGCGCATTCCCGTATATCTGGCTACCGTTGTCACCTGGTTTCTCACGGGCCTTTGGCACGGCGCGGGGATGAATTTTATCGTTTGGGGACTTCTCAACTGTGCCGTGATCCTGATTTCCCAGGAGCTGCAACCGCTGTACACGCGCTTCCAAGCGCGCTTTCCGCGCCTGACGGCGTCCAAGCCGTGGGAAAAATGGCAGATGGTGCGTACGTTTTTGCTCATGGGACTGATCCGCTCGCTGGATTGTTATCGAGACGTTGGGCGGACCTTCCGTTTGTGGGGAAGTATGTTCACGAATTGGAACTGGGGCGGCCTGTTTGATGGCGGTTTAATCTCGTTCGGCCTTTCGTGGGGCGATTGGGCAGTGTTGCTGCTTGGCGTTCTTCTGATCTGGGCAGTCAGCAGGCAAGTAGGAGATACCCCGCTTCGCGAACGGATCGCCAAACGGCCGGTGCTTTGGTGCGCGGTGATCTGCGGGCTCACCCTGTTGATCCTGATCTTCGGTGCCTACGGCATTGGATACGATGCGTCGCAATTCATTTATAACCAATTTTAACGAAAAAAAGAGTAGACATGAAAAAGAAAGTATTGGGTTGCCTTTGCATCCTACTTGCCACGGCGTTGGTATTGGGATTTGCACAGGCGTTGCTACAACCGAAATATATGACCTCCGCCCGCGAGGGGGCATTGATTGCCGAATACTACAACGAGACCGATCGGTCGCACGACGTTCTCTTCGTGGGCGATTGCGAGGTGTACGAAGGCTTTACGCCGCCCACGCTTTGGGAGGAGTACGGCGTGACCTCTTACGTCCGCGGAAGCGCACAGCAGCTGGCCTGGCATTCTTACTATCTCCTGGAGGAAATGCTGCAATACGAGACTCCGAAGGTTGTTGTGTATAACGTCCTGGCGCTCAAATACGGAGAGCCGCAAAGCGAGGCCTACAACCGCTTGAATCTGGACGGCATGCGGCTTTCCGCAAGCAAGCTTCGCGCGATCCGGGCATCGATGACCGAAGAGGAATCCTTTGCCTCCTATCTGTTTCCGCTCTTGCGCTTTCACAGCCGCTGGAAGGAGCTCTCCGCGGAGGATTTTGAATATCTGTTTCATCGCGATCGGGTGTCACATAACGGCTACCTGATGCAAACCGAGATTCGCGGAGGAACCTCGGACATCACCCCGGTGCCGCTTACCGATCCGAGTTTGCCGAAAACATCGATGGAGTATCTGGAAAAGATGCGCCTGCTTTGCGAGGAAAAGGGAGTTGCATTTGTGCTGATCAAGGCGCCCACCAACGATTGGAAATACCATTGGTACGACGAGTGGGACGCGCAGATTGCCGAGTATGCACAGGCGCATGACCTGCAGTATTACAACTTTATTCCGCTCTGTGAGGAGATCGGCATCGATTGGAGCACCGATACCTATGACGTTGGTGCGCATTTGAACGTGTACGGCGCCGAGAAGCTGACCTCCTATTTCGGCAGGATCCTGGTTTCGGAATTTGAATTGGAGGACCGAAGCGCGGATGCCTCACTGGCTGCGGTTTGGGAAGAAAAATTGGCGGTGTATCGGGCAGAAAAAGCCCAATGATACCGATGCAAAGAAAGGAATTGCACATGAAAAAATGGATCTTGATGAGTATGGTTTTGGTTTTGGTCCTCTCCCTGTTGGCATGCACTGCCGAGCCGCCAATTGCGGCATTTGAGGCTTACCGAGCAAACGGAGCCACGGTAGAGCTGGGAGCCGAAGCGGCGCCGATTTTAGATGCGCTTGGAGCTTGCCGCGCCAGCGCCGCTACCAATAGCTGCTATGGCGACGGCTACGACGTGGTGTATGAGTACGAATCGTTTCGGGTACAAACCTACTCGCTCAACGGCGTGGAATATATCCTGTCGGTTACCGTGTTTGATGACACGAATCCGCAAAATGCCACCACCGCAGAGGGAATCTCCATTGGAGCCACCAAGGCGTCGGTGATAGAGACCTACGGCACCCCCGACGGCGAGGATTCTTTCAAGCTGGTTTATATCAACGAAGCCATCAAAACCAATCTGCAATTTTCGATCTCGGACGGGATCGTAACCAAGATCGATTATTTGAAGGCGGAATGAATTTAAAAAGAGGGGCGGAAGGGCCTTACTTCAATTCATATGTTTCTGTTGACAAAAGGTATGGATTGTCTTTTCAATGAGCGTATCATCCCCCGATAGGGGGAGCAGACCTGCAGAGGTCAATATGTAAGGTTTCCTAACAAAATAGGGCGGTTTGGGTAAAAGTTCAAGCCGTCCTATTTACATTTAGGTGCTTTTATGATATAATATAACTGTTAGATAAACTTGAATTTGACAAGGAGAACAGTATGATTATTTCCCACGATTATCCTGTGTGCGAATACGATACAAGCAGAGAACCCATTATTAAGCCCACAGATTTTTTAGAAAAATGTCTTCCCGAAAAATGTGTTATTACTTTTTTCAAAAAAGAGCTCAATCAATTTGTGAGTGAACACAATTTGCCTATCATTGGCCATCTTCACTCGGAAGTCTTGGACATACCCATTTATGACTACCAAAGTGAAAACGAACATCTTTGTATCACAATGCCTTTTTGCACTTCCCCTGGTGCCGCAGGTACAATAGAGGAATTGTATGCTATGGGGTGCAACAAGTTCGTGATTTGTGGTGGAGCAGGTGCTTTGGTAAAAGGAAGTAAGGTTGGAGAAATCATTATTCCTATATCTGCTGTGCGAGATGAGGGAGCATCCTATCATTATGTTAAACCTTCTCGTGAAATTGCTTGTCATGGGGCAACCGTTGAAGCAGCTATTACAATTTTGACAAAAATGGGTGTTCCCTTTGTTACGGGCAAAACATGGACTACCGATGCAATGTATAGAGAAACCCCCGATATGATTGAGAAAAGACGAAATGAGGGGTGTGTAACGGTAGAAATGGAAGCAGCGGGTTTCTTCGCCGTATCCAAGTACTATGATATTCCTCTTGTTCAACTGCTATATGCGGGTGATGATGTGAGCGGCTCCACATGGGATTCCCGAAACTGGAATGCACAGAAGAGCGTACGGTCAAACCTTATTCAATGTGCTGTTGAACTGATTAAACAACTATAACCAATTCCAATTTGTCAAGTAGATAACATAACAAATAGAAAGAACCACGGTTCAAAACGAATCGTGGTTTTCTGTTTTCTATACAAATTCAATTTTTCTTCCCTTTACTATTAAGTCGTGATAAGTTCGGTATTATCTTCGTCCTCGCTTTCTGTGGAAGTATCTTCTTCGGGTTCTTCTATGGTTGTAGGTTCTTCTATGGTTGTAGGTTCTTCTAAAGCATCCGTTTGGGCGGGTTCAAAATAGGTTGATAATAATTGAAGTCCTTTGATCAAAGGTGAAAGATCATATTTTTGATATTTTTCAAAAGCTTGAACCATGACACTTCCCACTTTTTCAGACCATTGTGTAGCATAAGCAAACGCTATAGCCAATTTTTTGCTTATATCTCCTACTTGTTCCAGAACACTGCTGATTGACTTTGCAATATGCTCGTTGTTCTTTTTAGCAAAGTCTTCTTCCTCTGTGATTTGAATCGCCTTAATTACCGCTTTGTTCATATCAGATATGAGCTTGTTGCATTTTTCGTAATCGGTTCTATAAAAGAATTTGGCGTGAGCTACTTTGTTTCTGAACAAGCGAATTTGATCTAAAATGTCTTTGGCGTTTTCAAGCTGAATTTTATAGCTAAAGAAACGTTCCCAATCACTTTTGGGAGAGAGGTCTTGAAAAGCTGTTCTCAATTCATTGTCGGATAATTGAGATAGGTCTTTGTGTTTGTTGAGAAAGGCTTCTCTCGCTTCTTTGTCATACTCGTTGCAAGTGTCGGTAAAAAGCCAGTCTTTAATATCGCCCAATTCAAGTGAGTAAAAGAATTGTCTAATATAATCTATTGTTTTAGCTTCTTCGTTGCTTTGAGCGTTGTATAATTTTTTTGTTTCGCTTCTTGTTGCTTTGGTATCTTCGTTAATAAGCTTTTTAGCCTTATCCTGTATAGTCGTGCTGATTGTAGCTTGAAAATAGCTGTTTCCAAACTTTACGCTGTAAATATTGAAAAGGAGTTTGCGGAGATTTCTCTCTAAAGTGTTCAATTTGGGGTATATCTTATTACAGAAATATTCAGATACAGTATCGTAAGAAATAATGTCAATAAAATATTTGCGTATTTCAGAGTTGAAAAGGGTATCTTGGATATACTCTAAACATTTGATAATATGCGTAGTGAGTTTTCCATCAACCAAAACATCAAGATATGTAATATCTGCGACTTTGTTTATTAAAAAAGTTACGTTGCAAGTGTTGGGTTCAATAGTAATCGAACAACGGTATTCTTGTCTATATCTATTGCTATTATTTCCGTTTTTGTTTAGGTTCGGAAATGAAGCTAAAACAAAACTGCGAACATCCTTCGGGGTCACAAGATGTATAGTGCCGTCTGGCTCTTTGGTTTCCTTTGGAACGGCTTTTTTATATGTGTTATCTAAAAAGATATAGCTGTTCTGAAGTTGCAATCATCTCACCCCACTTGTACAATAATAATCTACTATATTATTGTACCATAAAAAAATGAATTTTTCAACATAAATCGATTGTTTGGGTAGGAATCAATCCAAATAAAAATAATTGTTATAATCTTTTTCTCGCCATACATATTATAGTGCCAATTTTCCTTACTGGCAGAAAAATGACAATTTTTGATGATTTTATTTATCAAGATGTCATTTTTTCACTATAATATAGCAAAGGCAATTTTTGCTATAAATTTGAAAGGCACAGAATATGGAAGGAGTGAAAAAAGTACAGTAATACGAACGATTTTGAGGCTTTTATATATTGCGATAAAGGTATATATAAAAGTATCAAAATATTTGGATGAAACAGCGAGCGTAGCTCGATGCTTCATCCAAAAGGCATGTGAGGGATTTTTGATAAAGAAAAATCCAACATTTTCTAAAATGATTTTGCAAACGGCAAAATCGACACTATAATGGGTTTAGCTACACTTTCCCTGCAACTTCTAAAACCGTTTCTTGGTATGATTAATAAACAGTCTCTTTTTTTCTAAATTATGCTTTCAACATCATATTTTCCTCTTTTTCCGAATAAACAGGTAAAAAGGAGGCGATCGAATGAATACAGAAACCGTAAAACAGCATGCAACGGTACGCGAGGGCTATCAGATCCTGTTACGCGCCGATGCGGAACTTTTGATTCCCGTTGACAAACCCAAAATGCGGGGGTTTTATCTGAAAATGGCGGATACGTGTATGAAGTGGGCTGAAGAGATCTATGGAGAAGAGCTGAAGCGGGAGTTTGCCGAATTGGAAACCATCCGCGAGCGATCGCAATTCTCCACCCAGCGGTATCGGTTGCGCATCCGATGCCCGTGGGAGGAGGGGATCCACGCCGCATTTCTTTGTGAGTCCACGCTGACGGGTCAGTGGAAGGAGCCGCAAAAAAGCTATCACCGCATCTCCCACGTTTGGAATACTGAGGAAGAATCGATATTGCCGTTTTCGCAGATCCTGAAGAGTTTCGGCCTGCGGATCTCCAAGCAGATGCTCCCGTTTCCCCCCGACGGTATGTATCCAGAGGGGGAGGAAATGGTCTTTTTTCGGAACGTGACCGATCAGACGCCGTTTCTGGAAAAACGCTTGCCGCGCAATCTAAAAGAAGGCGTGGAAAAAAGCAGTGAGGGAAGATAGTTCGTTGCTTTGTCTTACATTTGCTTCGTTTTGAATGAAAAAGTTGATTTTTCAACTAATTTTGTAAAAAATGCCTATTACATTTTTCCAAAAATTATGGTATAATATTTATGCTTGAAAAAGATACCGAAACGAAATGGATAGGGAGGCGAAGGAATGTTTGCGCGCAACGAATACGTGTTCCATGAATCGGGGGGGATCTGTCGCATTGACGATATCTGTATCTCTCCGCTGGATAGCATGCCACCCGACCGCGAGTATTACATCGCAAAGCCTCTGCACGATCCAAGCAGTGTGATCTATATTCCCGTAGGCAGTGATCGGATCTTTATGCGGCGGCTGCTCAGCCGTGCCGAGGCCGAGGCGCTGTTGGAGCGGATCCCATTTGTGCGAACGATCGAGGAACCAAATGCGAAACTGCTGCGGGCCAAGTACGTGGAGGCTATGCGTACCCACGATCCGCTTGAATGGGTACGCGTGATCAAAACGGTGTACCTGCGCGCCAATGCGCAATCGGCAAAGCCGAATCGACTTTCTGAAACCGAACGTTCGTTTTTCGAGAGTGCCAAGCGGTTTTTGCACACCGAGCTGGCGCTGGCGTTGGAGCTTCCGGAGCAGAATATGGAGCAATATATCACGGATTACATTCAAAATATGGCGTAATTTCAAAGATGCTGCATCATCGGGGGGAGTATCAAATGTATTTTTGCATTTGACTCCCCCCCCTTTTTCCTTTTAAACCGACTGAAACAAAAAGGAATCCAATTGCTCGGAACGCTCCCTGAGACGTCTTGCAGATTGAAAGAGCCGTGCTTCTTCCTCTTCATTGAGCGGGATTTCAAGCACCTGACGAACTCCGCGACGGCCAAGCACACAGGGCAGACTCATGCAAACGTTTTCGAGCCCGTACGTCCCGCCGATCTCCGTGCAAACCGTGAGAATGGTGCTTTCGTCATGGACGATCGCTGAAACGATACGTTTAACGGCAGATGCCAGTGCATAGTGTCCCACTCCCTTGGCCTCTAAAACCATTTCACGGTTTTCCAGCATGTCCCGAAATAGTCCGTTGAGCATTGAAGCATCGTAGTCCTTGCCGCGGCCGTCATAGTAGCGGTGAAGATCGATCCCCGAGATGTTCGCAGAGCTCCATACGGGTATTTCCTCCCGTCCGTGCTCACCGATGAGAAAGGTATGCACGTTGCGGCTGTCCACGCCGAGATAACGCCCCATCATTTGCTTGAGTCTTGCCGTATCTGCAACTGTGCCGGCGCCGATGACGCGGGAAGCGGGGAGCTCTGACAGGTGGCGGATCAGCAAGGTCAGCAGCTCCACGGGTTCGGAGATGCAGAGTAGGATCGCATCCCGATTGTAGAGCCGGATGTTTCCGACCACTGCTCGAAGATGCTGAACCTTTCGGCGAAGATGTTCCTTTGCATCGCGAATTCCGGACGTGTTGCAGTCTTCGGCAAGAATAATCAGACCGCAATCCGCAAGATCGGCAAAATCCCCCGCGTAGATCTCCATCGGCACGTGAAAGGGAAGGGCGTGGGAAAGGTCGGATGCCTCGGCTTCTGCGATTCGAAATTGCGGATCGATCAACACCATATCGTCAAACCACCCGGTCTGCGCGAGCGTGTATGCAACGGTTGTTCCCGATGTGCCACATCCCCAAACCCCGCATTTCCGAAGAGGATTATTGCATGCTTGAAAGATTGATCGCTGATCCTTTTTCATTGTTTTTCCATGCTTTCTTTGTTTTTATTTCTTAGTATGTGCGGTTTTGAAAAAATTTTTCATAAAAAATCTTTTTTTGCAAAAAAACTATTGACAACCGGGAAGTCTTGTGGTATACTTGTAAAGCATTTTGCTTTACAGCGCACAGGATGTGAGAAATATGTTTGAAAAAGATCTGAACATTGCCTTTTTACTCGATTTTTACGGAGACGTGCTTTCCGAGCGAAAGCGTACGGTTTTGGATTATTACTATAATGACGATTGCTCGCTCGCCGAGATCGCCGAGGAGATCGGAATCACGAGGCAGGGCGTACGGGAGCTGATCAAAAAGGCAGAGGAAGAATTGCGCTTTTATGAAGAGAAGCTGGGGCTTGCCGAGCGGTTTCGCCGTGTGCAGAATACGGCCGAGCGGTTGCAGGGGCTTCTTGCCGACGCAGGAGTGAATGAAGAGATCCAACGAGCGGTGCGGGAACTTTCCGAATCGGTACGTTGAATCGGCAATGATACAACAGAAATTGAAGGAGGAATGCGGATGTTTGAAAGCCTTGGTGAAAAACTGAATAATGCCTTCAAGAAGTTTCGAAACAAAGGAAAACTGACAGAGGCGGACGTTAAGGTCGGAATGCGTGAGATCAAACTGGCGCTTCTGGAGGCCGACGTTAACTTCAAAGTGGTTCGCGATTTTATCAAGATCGTATCCGAGCGCGCGGTAGGGGCCGAAGTTCTGGAATCGCTTCTTCCTGCGCAACAGATCGTAAAGATCGTAAACGAAGAGCTGACGCGCCTCATGGGCGGATCGCAATCCAAATTGACGATCGCATCGCAGCCTCCCACGGTGATCATGATGGTGGGTCTGCAGGGTGCCGGTAAGACCACGCATGCCGCAAAGCTTGCGGGACTTTATAAAAAACAGGGAAAACGCCCGTTGCTGGTGGCGTGTGACGTCTACCGTCCTGCGGCAATCAAGCAATTGCAGGTGGTTGGTGAAAAGCTGGATATTCCGGTGTTTACGATGGGAGACAAGGTCTCTCCCGTGCAGATCGCCAAAGAGGGTGTGAAGTTTGCCAACCAAAAAGGCTACGATATGGTATTTATCGATACCGCCGGACGCCTTCAGATCGATGAAGTGCTGATGGAGGAGCTGCAAAATATCAAAGCAGAGGTTCATCCCACGGAGATCCTTCTTACGGTGGACGCGATGATTGGCCAGGAATCGGTCAACGTTGCCGAGACCTTTAACAATCTCTTGGACATCACGGGTGTGATCCTGACGAAGCTGGACGGTGATACGCGTGGCGGTGCGGCGCTTTCGATCCGATACGTCACCGGAAAACCGATCAAATTTGTGGGTACCGGTGAAAAGCTGGATACGATCGAGCCCTT
Organism: Clostridia bacterium; assembly: GCA_017505745.1. Classification (GTDB taxonomy): domain Bacteria; phylum Bacillota; class Clostridia; order Oscillospirales; family CAG-272; genus UMGS1865. Next base: position 503 of record JAFVOP010000078.1, on the reverse strand, counting down.
CCATCCCGACCGCATGGCGTCGAGAATTCTCGGTATGGGCGACGTGCTCACCTTGATCGATAAGGCGCAGGCGGCGTTTGATGAAAAGCAGGCGGCCGCTCTGGAACAAAAGATGCGTCAGCAGACCTTTACGTTGGACGATTATTTGCAGCAGCTGAACCAGATCAAGGGAATGGGAAATTTGGAGCAGCTGATGGGAATGATGCCGGGCGTGAAGCCGGGGGCGTTGAAGGATGCCAAGATCGATGAAAAGGTGTTGGCACATACCGAGGCGATCATCCATGCGATGACGCCGAAGGAACGCGAAAAGCCCGATCTGATCAACGCGTCGCGCAAAAAGAGAATCGCGATGGGATCGGGGACCAGTGTGGAGGAAGTAAACAAGCTCCTTCGCCAATTTGACCAGATGTTGAAGATGATGAAGCAATTCAACGATATGGGAAAAACCAGACAGGGTAAAAAAATGCTCGGAAGAATGAAGATGCCGTTCTGAATTCACCGTT